>CAKZPT010000091.1 GCA_937139365.1 uncultured bacterium
CATCGTAGACCTGACCCGCAGAGAGCGCCTCCCCAGGGCTCACCACCTCGTCGCCGGTCGTCAGGATGCCGACGCGCGGGCGGCGCGCCACCGGCACGTCCGCGTGGCCCATCGCCGCCGCCACCCCGACGGAGGCGGCGTCCAGGCGCCGCCCGCGCCGACTGCCGCGCCGCCGACAGCAGCCGCGGCCGTGCTGGCGGCGGCCGCCGTGCCCGCCCGGCGGCTGGCGCGCCATGGCCGCTGGGGCGCGACCGCGATCGCCAGCCTCCTCGGCGTCGCCCTCGCAGGCGCCGTTGCCGCCGGCGCGGCCCCGATGCTCGGCCGCCCCGGCCTCCCGCGGGCTTCGCGGCTGGCGGCGATCTGGACCGAGCCGGTCCGGTGGCTCTCCGATCCGCGCACCTCCATCGTCGCCTGCGTGCTGCCGATGCCCTGGGCTGGCGTCGGGCCCGGCAGCATCGTCAACCTGGCCGCGATGAAGACGAGAGGAGCTGTTCGACGCCGCTGAACCGGACGGCGCCGGCGCGCTGGACAAGGTCCTCTTCGCGGTGATCCCGATGTTGCGGCCGTTGATGACGATCCATCTCATCGGCGCCTTCATCGGCGCATGGCTGCACGCCGGCGGGCACATCCTCGCGATGACCGGCGGCGCCGCCGGCACGGAGGTCGCCGAGCTGCGCATCTTCTACTCCGCGTTCGTGTTCCTGCGGTTCGGGCCGGCGACGGCGATGGCGTGGATACTGGGGTCGCTGCTGATCGGGTTGGCGATCCAGCAGCTCGGCGTGCTGGCACGCGTCGAGTTCCGGGCGGCGGGGGCGGCGTCCGGGGGGCGCTGGCGCGATGCCGCTATTGCCGGCCATCGGCCGCCGTCCGCGCACGCGGGTCACCGTCGCGTTGATCTACGCGGCGTTGTCGGCCGGCGCCGCGACGATGCTCTGGCCCTTCGCGGTGATGATCGGCGGACGCTTCCGCGGCCTCGCCGACCGTCGGAAAGGGGGGTGGCGCCGCGGCTGCTCTACGACGACGCCGTCCTCTGGCGCCGGTACGTCGAGGCGCTGTTCCAGGAGTCACTCGACCTGGCCTGCGCACGCCTCGACCAGGAGGCGTTCTCCTTTCCCGGCGCAACCCGCCGCCGCCCGGGCCCTTCCGCGATGCGTTGCGGGCCTTCGCCGCTCGCCAGCCGGACTGGATGCGCCATCCTTCGGAAGGGTTCTACCGGCGCATCTACCTCCGCGCCCGGTACGGGCGCGACGCGGGCGCCCTACGCGCCGCCCATGGCGGCGCGATCCGCGACTTTTCCGACGCCCACCTCCCCGAACGCGCGCCCCCCCGCCGGCGCCGCCCGCGCGGACTGGGAGATTTTCGTGCGCGAGGTCCTCCCGCCCGTCTTCGTGCGCCTCGACGGGCGGCCGGCCACGGCTGCCGACGTGGCCTTCGCGCCGCTCGACCGCCTTTCAGTCGCGACGCCCGAGGTCGAGTTTCGGGCATGGCTGCGTGAACGGTTTGGGGGCGACCTCGACGCGGCGCGGGCCGCGCTGGGGATCGGGGTGGCCGAATGGGCCGGCATCCGCGCCCCCATCGCGGCCGACGTGCACGAACGGTTTCTCGCCGCGCTGATCCTGCCGGGCATGGCCAACGGTCATCCGATCTTCCTGTTGAAGGGCATCTTCGACTCGCTGCCGCGCGAGCTGTACGAGAGCGCGGAGCTCGAAGGGACCGGCGAGTGGACGATGTTCTGGACGCTGACGATGAGCCTGTCGCGCCCGATCCTCGCCGTCGTCGCGCTGCAGGCGTTCACGGCCGCCTACTCGAACTTCATGTACGCCCTGCTGATCTGCCAAGGCCGCCGGATGTGGACGCTGATGGTCTGGCTCTACGAGCTACAGAACCGCGGCGGCACCGGGGTCGTCCACGCCTCGCTGCTGATCGCGGCCGTGCCGACGCTGCTGGTCTTCCTCCTCTGCCAGCGGGTCATCCTGCGGGGCATCGTGATCCCGGTCGAACGGTGAGGACGCCGGAACGGCGGGACCGGAGGGCGCCGGCCCGAAACCGCCGTTGCCCGCCGCCGGTGCGTAGGGGCGCCGATCCGGTCGAGCCACCCCTCCTGCGCCTGCCCAGACGCGCGGTTGGCCCGGCGCCATGCGCCGTTGGCTCCGAGGCCATGCCGCCGCTGGGCGCGCGGCGGCCGGGCGGCTAGACTCCGCGCATGGGTTCGACTGCTTCGACGTCCCGGACCGCCCGGCAACGCCCCCGCCTTGCGGCGCGCGACCCCGGCCGCGTCCAATCCTTGGAAACCCGCGAGGGCGGATCGTCCAAGGATTGGAAGGCTGCCAAGCGCGTGGTCGTCCGCCCCGCGGCCGCAGCCGACCTGCGCGAGTTGCTGCGGCTTGACGAGGCGCTGATCGCCGAGGACCGGCGCCACGACCCGACGATCGATCCGGCGTGGACCCGGTCGGCGGGCGGCCGCCGGTTTTTCCGGGACCGGGCGACGGGCCGCGAGGGCATCGGGTGGGTCGCCGAGGCCGGCGACCACCTCGCCGGCTACCTCGTCGGGTGCGTCGGGCCGGCGGAGGACTACCGGCGGGTGCAAAAGGTGGCGGAAATCGAGTGCCTGTACGTCGAGCCGCGCTGGCGAGGCGCGGGGATCGGCGCGCGGCTGGTCCGGCGGTTCGAGCGGTGGGCGCGGCGGCAGGGGGCGGAGCGGATGCGGGTGGTGGTCTCGGCCGGCAACGTTCGCGCGATCCGGTTTTACCAACGCGGCGGCTATCGGTTGCACGACGTCGTGTTGGAAAAGCCGCGGCGTGGGCGCTCAGACCGCGCTCAATAGCCGGAGCCATCCGGCGACCGCTGCGGCGGCCATCGCGTCGCCCGCCCGCCAAACGAGGCCGAACAGCGGCGTCAGGAACAGGATGGCAAGCGCGGCCAGCGAGAAGGTCGGCCCCCAGCGCAGTCGGACGCTGGCGAGGGGCGGGAGGGCCTCCTCCACAGCCGACCAGCCGTCCAGCGGCGGCAACGGCAGGAGGTTGAAGATCGCCAGCGTCGCGTTGGCCCGAGCCGCCAGGGCGAGCAACGCGGGCGCGCCCTCGATGCGCATGGGCCGGCCCCAGTGCACCGCCGCCGCGCAGGCCGCGGCGAACAAGGCCGCCAGCAGCAGATTGGCGGCGGAGCCGGACACCGCCACCAGCGTGCGCGCGCCGCGCCCCAGCCGACGGGGCGAGAACGGCGCCGCCCCCCAGGCCAGGCCGAAGATCAGCAGCATCGCGATCGAGCGCGGACCCATCTGCACGCGCGGGTCGAGCGAGAGGTGCCCGGCCGCCGCGGCGGTGTCGTCTCCTAGCTGCGCGCCCGCCCAGGCGTGCGCGAACTCGTGGACGCAGATCGAGAAGGTCACCACCAGGACCCACGCGACGTACGCCCAGGGCTGCTCGAACAATTGAAAGAAAAAAAGGCCGCTCATGCGCCGTCGCGTTCGAACGGCAAACCCAGGCCGCGCCACCGCGCCATGTGGCCGTTCAGCAAGGCCAGTGGGCCGATGCCCATCGACCGCAGATGGTCGGCGGCGCGGCGGGCGCGGCCTCCGTGTTCGCAGTAGAGCACCAGGGTACGGCCAGGCCGGGCGCGCATCGGCTCGAGATGTTCGCCGATGAGGTCCCACGGGACGTGCAGCGCGCCCGGCACGCGACCCGACAGGTACCCGGCCCGGCTGCGCACATCCACCGGCTGATATGCCTCTGGCGACGCCCTCAGCCGTTCGGGCGGGACCAGCGGTAACGAAGCGGACTCGGAGAGGAGCGGGCTGGGACGGCGGCGGCGCATCGGTGGATCAGTCGTCCGGGCGCTTGAGGTCCTCGTAAAACGCGGCCGACGCGGTCCAAAAGTAAGGAAACAACCACAGCCAGCCGAGGCCGCAGGGAAGCGATGCCAGGATTGCCCAGCCGATGAACCGCGCCGTAAACCACAGGTACTTCCATTTATGGCCGCGCATCAGCCGGACGCTCCGGCGGATCGCCTCGATAGGCCCGCAGGCCGGGTCGTCCGCGATCGCAAAGAAAGTCATCGTGTACCGCAGCGCGACGGCGATCAGCGCCACCACCGCCGCCACCGCCCCGAGCGCCAGGACCCTTGCGATCGGGCCCTCCGGACGAGCGGGCGCCCGAAGACCGCCGGCGACGGCGATGGCCGCCAGGCCGACCGGGAGAAACACGGCCAGCGCCCACAGCATCATGAACAACTGCACCAGCAACGCGGCCACCACCGCTGGCCACCACGACCGGAAACCGCGGAAGACCTCCGCGACCTCCGCTGCGGCGCCGCGGTTGCGAAGGAGAAAGAATCGCATCAGGCCGACGGTCAGCGGCGGCAGGAGCGCCAGGGCCGCCGCCGTCCCCACCGGCGGAACCGCCATGTCCGTCAGGGCCGCAAGCGCCTGGATCGCCATGCCAAGGACGATCACCAGCAGGGTCCCCCCGACCGCCGGCGCCCAGTGGCCCGCCAAGGCGCGTCGCGCCCGGCGCGTCAGCTCATGGTTGGGCGTCAGTCCGCCCGTGCCGGTCGCACATCGATTGGGCAACGCGGGGAAGAGACCTTCGATCGAGCCCGCCCGCCGCCATTCGGGGCCAAATTCGGGCTGCCAGACCAAGTCGTCCGGCCCGAACTCGCCGCGCTGCGCCCGCTCGACCAGCTCCGTCCACTCCATCGGGCCGACCGTCCGGCCCGCGCGCCCGTAGTGCCACATGACATGCCCGCTCCGCTCGGCACTACAGCAGAATTCGGGGTAGAATGCAAAGGGCCGGCGCCTCCCCTCATCGCGTGCGCGGGCGGCTGCGATCCGGTACGCTGGTCGCATGGCTCCTTCGCCCTCCGCACCGGCGCCCACCGGCCCATGGACCGTCGTCACCCTGCTGACTCGCCGCGGCGATGCCGCGCGCGTGGCGTCATGGGTCCGACGCGCCTCCGGCCTCGAACCGGTGACGCTGCTCAAACCGCGGGACACGCGGGCGTGGATTGACCTCTACCTGCCGCCGGGGCGCGACGCGGCTCCCCTGATGGCCGCCGCGCGTCGGCGTGCTGGCGTCTTGGCCACGGCGACAAGGTTGTTCGTTCAGGGCGACTGGCAACGCCGCTGGCAGGCGCGGTTTCCTCCGCTGCGGATCGGACGGCTGCGGATCGTCTGCGGCCGCGACGCCGGTCGCAGGGCCCGCGGGACCGTGCAAATCCGGCTCGATCCCGGGTTGAGCTTCGGGACCGGCCATCACTTCACCACCCGTTTTTGCCTTGAACGAATCTCCGAGCTATGCCGGGGCCGCGATCGGCCAAAGACGGTGCTCGATCTCGGAACGGGCAGCGGCATCCTCGCGATCGCGGCGGTGCGGCTGGGGGTCCTTCGCGTAACGGCGGCCGACAACGACGCCGCGGCGGTGGAACAGGCGCGCGAGAACGCCCGGCGTAACCGAGCGGCGGATCGCATCCGATTCGAGGTCGCCGACGTCCTCCGGCGGCCGCCCGGCGGGCGGTACGATCTGGTCGTCGCCAACCTCTACGGACGGCTACTGGCCCGGGCGGCTGCCGCGCTGGCGGCTGTGACCCGGCGCTATCTGGTCGTCAGCGGACTGAGGGAGGAGGAGGGGGACGAGGTCGCCGCCGCGCTCGCCGCCGAGGGGCTCGAGGAGGTCCTCCGCGATGGCGACGGCGAATGGTGCGGCATGGAGTTCCGCCGCCGGACGGTCAGACGCCCGGTGGCCCGTTGTGCGCGCCCGCCGGCGCGCGTGTCCACGTGACGCGCTGGACGCTGATGCAGTTCGTCGGACACACTTCGAGGCACGCGTTGCAGCGGATGCAGTCGGCCTGGTGGATCCAGTAACTGTGGATGGGCGCGTTCGGCGCGACCGTGGGCTCGCCGCGATCCGTCCATGGTACGATCCGGCCGTCGGCCGTCCGCTCGATGCGCGGCACCTTGACGATGCAGGACGGGCGCGGTTTCACCTCGAGGCATTGGTCGCAGTAGATGCACCGCGACATGTCGATCTCGTACTTGTAGTGGCAGAGGTAGCAGCGTCGGGCCTCCTGCGCAGCGGTGCCGCGGTCGAAGCCGGTCTCGACCTCGGCGTCCAGCCGGCGGCCCTTTAACGGTCGCTTCGGCATCGCATGGCGCGGAATTCGGTCCATCGCCCGCGTGCGCGGCTGGGCCCGGCCCTCGGCGATCCACGCGCCTTCCGCGATGCGGGGCCCGCCCATCAGACGCGCGTCGACCTCCGCCGCCGCGCGCCGCCCGTCGGCAATCGCCTCGATCAGGTTCGACGAGGCCTCCGCGAAATCGCCGGCCGGCAGCACGTTCGGCGGCAGGGGGCGGGGCAGCCACGAAGTGTCCGGCTCCTGCCCGGTGGCCATGAGCACCTGGTCGCACTCCACCTCGATATCCGCCGGGTCGTTCGCGGACCTTTCCGGGCCCGTCCGGGCGAGTCGGATCGCGGTGGCGCGGTCCTGGCCGAGGACCGCGACGGGCGAGACATGAAGGAGGAACGGAATGCCTTCCCGTTCGGTCTCCTCCTTCTCGCCGGGCGTCACGCGGATGTTCTCCAGGCCGCGCCGGTAGGCGATCTGCACGGATTTTGCGCCCAGCCGCAGCGCGACGCGGGCGCAGTCCAGCGCGGTGAACCCACCACCGACAACGACCACGCGGCGGCCGACGGTCCGCTGGCCGAGCTCGTGCACGCCGATCAGGAAAGACAGGCCGGCCTCCACGCCCGGAAGATCGGCGCCGGGGATGCGCGGCGTTCGGGGGCGGTGGGCGCCGGCGGCGACGATCACCGCGTCGTGTTCGCGCGACAGTTCTTCGATGGTCTCGGCGCGGTCGACTTCCACTCCGCACCGGATCTCGACGCCGAGCTCCGCGATCTGGCGGACTTCGCGCTCGACGAGCTCCCTCGGCAGTCGGAACGGCGGAATGCCCAGCCGCAGTAGGCCGCCGGGGGCGCGGTGGCGCTCAAGAACGACGACGTCGTGTCCAAACAGCCGCAGGTCGCGTGCCGCCGCCAGTCCCGCCGGACCCGCGCCGACCACGGCCACCCGCCGGCCGGTCGGCGGAAACCATGGCTCGAGGAGGACCGGCCGCGGCGGCGGGAAGAAGTCGGCGGCCGCGCGCTTTGAAAGACAAATGGCCACCGGCTCACCCAGCCCGGACCAACCGTGGCGGCAGGGCGGCTCGCACGGGCGCGAACACACACGGCCCAGCACGCCGGGAAACACGTTGTCCCGGAGGTTGATCCGGTACGCTTCCGCGAAATCGCCGCGTGAAATGGCCTCGAGATAGCCGGGAATGTCGGTCTTCACGGGGCATGCGGCCTGGCAGGGAATGTTGGCGGCCAACCAGTCGAGATCGCTGGGCCGGTCGGCCCAGCCGGTTGGCCGGGAGAGCACCCCCCGCGACGGAATCGGATCGGGCATGCGCGGAATATACGCCAGCCGCACGGCTCCCGTATCCGATCGGTTGCGCGGTGGCTTCGCGGGGCCCGCTGCGCCCGCGGTCCGCTCGGCGTTGCGGCTGCCGGACTGGCGCGGGCCGACTGCGGGAGATCGCCGTTCGACCGCGGATCGGCTCCGAGGCGCTCTGGCGCCCGGAAATCCTTTCCGTCGGGCGCGGAAAAACGGTGGCGGCGCGCCTTCTAGAGGCTGTGGGCGCGATCGCCGCCGTCGGGGACCGCAGCGGGTCCGGCGGGTCGGCCGCCGTTTCGGCGATGGGTCCGCCAGGCGACGATGGCGACGACGCGGCTGAAAACGATAGGAGGAAGGGGCCGCCACGGGTCAGAAGATGAACATGTTCTCCCGGCTTCGCTTCAAGCGGTGTCCGGTCGAGGTGCTGGAGGGGATGGCGGAGGAGCACGGCATTCCTGAAAACCGGAAAGCCGATGTGCCGGAAAACCTCCACCTCAAAGCCGTTGCCGAAGCTGGACGACGTCGCACCGGGCGGCCGGGGGACGGGTGGGGAAGGCGACTCGCCGTCCTCGGGCGCCGCCTGAGGTAGCCGCCGCCGGTTACGCGGGCGGGCCGTGGCGACCTTGCCGTCGTGCCCCGCGCCCCGTATCTTCGGCGGCCGCATGGCAGGGTTTCCAGAGGTCATGAGCCGGCCTGTGCTGGCCGGCAACGAGCCATGGCGGCTGGTGGGGATGTTCGTCGTCCTGCTGGTTGCCGTTGCGGCCGGGCGCGGGCTCAGGGCATGGGCGCGGCACTGGGCGGCCCGGCTTGAATTGGCCAGGCGCCCCGTGAGTTCCGCCGCGGTTGTGGCGGCCGGGGAGCCGCTGCATCTCTTTGCCCTGTTGGCCGGGCTGCGTCTCGGCACCGCGATCCTCCGACTCGGCGAGACTGGCCGTGAATGGGCCGAAACGGCTCACCGTGTTCTGTTGTCCGTCTCGGTGGCGTGGCTGGCCTACCGGCTGGCCGATGCCGTTGGCCGCTGGCTTCAGGCCCGGGCGGCGCGAACGGCCAGCAAGCTGGACGAAGCTCTGGCGCCTCTGGTGCGCACCAGCCTCAAGGTAACCGTCGTGGCCCTGGCGGTCGTGCAGGTGGCCACGGTGCTCAGCGACAAACCGGTCACCTCGCTGCTGGCCGGGTTGGGCGTCAGCGGCGTCGCGGTCGCCCTGGCGGCGCAGGATACGGTCAAGAATTTCTTCGGGTCGGTGGTCATTTTGTCCGACAAACCCTTCGAGATCGGCGATCGCGTGCAGGTGGATGGGCATGACGGCACGATCGAGGCCGTCGGGTTTCGATCCACGCGGCTGCGGACGTTGGACGGCACTCTGGTCACGATTCCCAACGGGGAACTGGCCAATCGAACGGTCGTCAACGTCAGCCGGCGGCGGTGGATCCGCAGGATGTTCACCTTGAGCCTCCCGTACGAGACGCCGCCCGAACGGATCGAGCGGGCGGCTGAAATCGTTCGAGAGATCCTCGCCGGGCGCGACGAGCTGGATCCGGAACGCCCTCCGAAGGTGGCCGTCCATGAGCTGGGCACCTCGTCCGTCAATGTGTTGGTCGTCTACTGGGCGGGCACGTCGGACTGGTGGCGGCACATCGAATTCGCTGAGCGCGTCAATCTTGAAATCCTGCGTCGCTTCGCAGAAGAGGGCATAACGATGGCCTATCCGACGCAGAAGGTGTTCGTCGCCGGCGATTCGGAGCCGCAGGGGGGGAGGAGGACGCGGGAAGGCGGTGGAAGGGCAGGTGGAGAGATGGTGCGGTCCGACGGATGAGAGCGGACCGCGGTGGCGAGGGCGGGGCGGGGCGCGGTTCCCTGAAGGTCCTGAGCTCGTTCGAGCAGCGGGCAGCGACGACCTCACCAAGTTGTGGCCTTGCGATCGGCACAGGTGGCCATCGGCCTCCGTAGGGCTCGCCCGTGGTCGTCCCGTGCTATTGCGAGGGGCCTGGGCGAACCGAGATCTGCAGACGAGGACACAGTTAATAAAGTCCGGCCCCCCGAAATTTCGAACGACGCGGCCCAATATGGTCCTGAAGTCCGCGTTCGCACGGTCGGTGGCGGGCGTCCGGCTTGCGTTGCAGGGAGGACTAGTTGTTGCAGGGCTCATGCTTGCTCAAATCGCGGCAAACGGCCTCCCCGAGGCAAGGCCTAGCGAGTGGCGTGCGTGGCGGATCCCCCCCTCGTAGGGCTCAACCTTGATCCAGCCGCAATTCGCCTGTTACCGGGTCAGACCCTCCAGCGCGCCGTTTGTGCGGGGTCTGTGTCCATCGCCGCAAGGCGAACGCACTCCGGGTTGACACGCCGAAGGTCGTGACATAGATTGCGCCCGGTTCTTTGGGAACATGGCCCGGGCGAACGGAAGTCCGTGAGATTCGGACGCGGTCGCGCCGCTGTAACCGGATACGAGATCCCACGGCCACTGCCGGTCGGTTGTCCCTTGCGGGGCGATGCCGGTGGGAAGGCGGGATGCCAGGCCAAGCCGGTAGCCAGAAGACGAGTCCGGGCCATTGCGGTGGATCGCCCCGCGGAGGGCGGATCGGCCGGCCGCGCCCGTCGCGCGGCGGCGCCCATGCCCGGGCGCTGCGTCGTCCAGGCTCTCCCCGAGCGATTGCGCCGCGTCTCCCGCGAATAGGAGATCGCATCATGATCGCTCAGCGTGTGGCGGCCTGCGTTGCGGCCGGCCTGGTGTGTGCGGTGGGCTCGACACGGGTGTCGGGGGCGGTGATCGGATTCGAGGAGTACGGTCTGCCGCCGGCGTCCGCGGCCCCCTACACGGGTGGGTTCACCATCGGCGCCGCCCATTTCGCCAACACGTTCTCCGTCTGGGGCGCCTACACGAGCTGGAACGGCTTCGCCGTTTCGACGATGACTGACACCTCCACGCCGGGGCACGTGAACCAGTTCTCGTGCATCGCCGGCCACGGCGCGGGCGGCAGTCCGGCGTATGCAGTCGGCTACGACGACCACTGGAGCATCGGCCCGGATATGGTGGTCACGTTTCCGGACGACGTCCAGTTGTTGAGCCTGCAGGTGAACAACACGACGTACGCCTACCTGAGCATGAGGGACGGAGATGCTTTCGCCAAAAAATTCGGTGGCCCGAGCGGGACCGATCCGGACTGGTTCCTACTGCGGCTTCAGGCGTTCGACGCGGCGAACGCCCTGTTGGGCACCATTGACTTCTACCTGGCCGACTACCGCTTTCCCGATCCGGCGGACGACTACATCGTAGCTACCTGGACGCCGATCGACCTGACGGCCTTTGGCTCCACGGTGCGGCGATTGGAGATGACGCTAGACTCGAGCGACGTCGGTCCGTGGGGCGTGAACACGCCGACCTACGTGGCGGTGGACAATCTCCAGTATATCCCCGAGCCGGCGGCGGCGGGGCTGGCGGTGCTGGGCGCGGCCGCGGCGGCGCTTCTCCGCCGGCGGCTGGCCGCGGCGGTCGCAGAGGCGGTGGATGGAGCGGAATAATCGCGCCGGGGCGACGTTGGTCGAGACCCTGGCCGTCGTCGCGGTCATTGCGGCGACGCTGGCCTTGTTGGCCCCCGGGCTGCGCGCCGCGCGGGACGGCGCGTTGAGGGCGGCCTGCGCCTCCAACCTCCGCCAAGTTCACATGGCTTGGACCGCGTATCTGGCGGATCACGAAGGCCGGTTTTTCCCGTTTCGCGAGGACGTCGCCGGCGGCGTGTTGTGGTACTGGGGTTTCGAGCCCGGGGGAGGCGGGCCGGAGGGCGACCGTCCGCTGGACAAGAGCCGCGCGCGGCTGGCGCCGTACCTCGACCATGGCGCGGCGGAAATCTGTCCGACGCTGCCGTTGCGCGCCCCCTATTTCAAACGCAAATTTCAGATCGCAAGCTACGGATACGGCCTGAACGGCTATCTGCTCGACGGATTGCCGGGAACGGCCCGGATGGGAGTGATGCTGCTGCAGGACGTCCAACGGCCGGCGGAGACGATCGCCTGGGGCGACTGCATCCAAATCAATACGTGGCAGGCGCCCGCCTCGCCCGAACGGCCGATGCTGGAGGAGTGGTACGTCCTCGACAATTTCCCGCCGCCCCATTTCCATTTCCGCCACGGGCGGCGCGCGAACGTGACGATGGTGGATGGCAGCCTGCGGACCTTCGAGCCCCATTCGCTGGATCCTCGCTGCGACGGCCGGGCCGGCTATATCGATCCGCCGAGGGAAGAGCGATGGCTGCTGACCCGAAAGTGAGCCGCCGCCGCGCGTGAACTTCGGGCCTCCGGCCGGCTATAGTGGGGCCGATGCGGATCCGAATCGAGAGCGCGCGAAACGAGCGGGTGAAACTGGCGGTCCGGCTCCGGGATCGCCGTGCTCGCGACGAAGAAGGCCTGACGTTGATCGAAGGTTACCGCGAAAACCTCCGCGCCCTCGAGGCCGGGGTCCGGCCGGCCGCGTTCTTTTTCTGCCGGGACCTGTTCCTTGGCTCGAACGAGGACGACCTCTTGCGGCGGGCAGCGGCCGCCGGGGCCGACCTGCTCGACTGCGCGGAGCCGGTGTTCCGTCGAATATCCTATCGCGACCGTCCCGACGGGCTTCTCTCGATCGCGCCGATTGTCCGGCGCACCTTGGCCGACCTGATCCTACCAGCCGCGCCGTTGCTGCTGGTGGTCGAGAGCGTGGAGAAACCGGGCAACCTTGGGACGATGCTGCGCAGCGCGGACGCGGCGGGGGCGGACGCGGTGGTGATGTGCGATCCGCGGACCGACCTGTACAACCCGAACACCGTCCGGGCGAGCCTCGGCACGCTGTTCACCGTGCCGGTTACGGTCGCTTCCAGCCCGGAGGCGCTCTCGTGGTTGCGGGCGAGGAAGGTGCGCATCCTCGCCGGAACGCCGTCGGCGGAGCGGCTGCACTTCGAGTGCGACATGACCGGGCCGGTCGCCATCGCGGTCGGCGCCGAGCAATATGGCCTGAGCGCCCTGTGGATGGGGGCGGCGGACGAACGGGTACGCATCCCGATGCTGGGCCGCTGCGACTCCCTGAACGTCGCGTCGGCGGCGACGCTGCTGCTCTACGAGGCGGTCCGGCAGCGGTGGCCGTCGCGTCAGGATTCCACGACGTCCGGCCCGCCGTCGAGCGCCTGACGGACCGCGAAGAGCAGTCCGGCGCGGGTGAAAGGCTTGGAGATCACCGGCACGCGGGCCCGCTCGGAGACGGTCGCGAACGGTTCGTGCGCGTAGCCGGTCATGCACATGGCGCGCAGCTCGGGACGGAGCTTCAACATCCGGTCGATCAGCTCAGGCCCCGAGAGGCCCGGCATGATGATGTCGGTGAGCACCAAGTCGAACCGCGATGGCTCCCGTTCGAACGCGTGCAGCGCCTCGATGCCGTTGGACGCCTCGACCACCTCGTAGCCGCCGGCCTTCAGCATCCGGCCGGCGAGGTTCAGGACGCCCCGCTCGTCGTCCACCACGAGGATGGTTTCGGTTCCGCCCCGCACCGTTGCGGAGCGGTCGGGGGCGGCGATGGGCACGGTGTCGGGCTGGTAGGGGAAGTAGAGCGTGAACACCGTCCCCCCCTCGGGTCGCGCGGCGACCTCACACCCGCCGCCAAAGGCCAGCGCAATGGACCGGACCACGGCCAGCGCCATTCCGGTGCCTTTTTCGCCGGGGCGACGATAGAAGGGCTCGAAGGCGTGGGCGAGGTCCTCCTGGGTCGGCGTCGGCCCGTTGTCCTCGACCTGCAGGCGCACCAACGCCCCCTCGGGCAGGCCGGGCCGCGTCCGGACGAACTCCGCGTTGACGACGACGACGTCGGTGGATAGCTGGAGGCGTCCGTGCGGCGGCAGCACGTCCCGTGCGCGGATCGCAAGGTTCATCACCGCCTGGCTCAGGCGGCCGGGATCGCCGACGATGATGCAGGGCTGTTCGTCGAGCAGCGTGACCAGCTCGATGTCCTTGCCCATCGTCCGGCGCAGCAGGCGGTCCATGTCGCGGACGACCTCGTTGACGTCCATCGGGACCCGCTCGCCCTCGCTGGAGCGTCCAAACGTCTGAAGCTGGCGCACCAGCGTTTCGGCTCGCCGGGCCGCCTGCATCATTTCTGCGATGTCGTTTCGCGCGGTTTCGGGGATGCCGGGGTCGTGCTCCAGCAGTTGGCCGTAGCCGAGAATGGCCGTGAGCATGTTGTTGAAGTCGTGGGCGATGCCGGCCGACAGACGGCCGATCGTCTCCATTTTTTGGAGTTCGGCGAGGCGTTCGCGGCTGGCGTTCAGCTCCTCCTCCGCTCGGCGGCGGTCGGTCAGGTCCCGGATGTGCAGGATCGCCGCCATCTGTCCCTCGGCGCCGATGCGGCTGGCGCGAATCTCCACCTCGATCGCCCGACCCTCGGCGCCGTACAGCCAACGGTCGCGGCCGCTCCGATCGCCCTGAAACCACTGCTTGAGGTCCTGCCGGAGCTCGGCCGTGCGGTCGGGCGGCGTCAGCTCCAGCAGGGTTCGCCCTAGCAGTGTGTCCCGGCGATGGCCAGTCAACGCCGTGGCGGCGGGGTTGGCTTCGAGAATAGTTCCGTCGGATCCCACAACGACGATGGCGTCGGGGGAGTTTTCCACCAGCAGGCGATAGCGCTCCTCCATCGCCCAAAGATCGCTGGTGCGCTTGCGGAGGACCGTTTGAAGCGCCCGCTGGCGGCGCAGGGCGTCCGATCGCCGGCGGAGGCAGCGAACCAAGGCGATGACGACGGTCTCGAACGATGCCGGTTCGCCCTCGTCGAGAACCACCTCCGCACCCGCCGCCACGAGCGCCCGGCGTTGTTCGTCGGAAACTGGACCTTTGGACGCGACCACCACCGCCGGCCCGAGGGTGGCTGGATCACTCCGTGCCTGGCGGCACAACTCCGCCACCGCCGGGTCGTCGGGCCGGGCGAACGCAACGACCACGTCCGGCGCGTCGTCGCCCGTTACGCGCGGTCCGGCGGCCGACGGCGAGGGCACCGCGTCCACCCGGCAATCGCCCAATTCACCGGCAATCCTTCCGCGAAACCGCGAAAGAACATCGCCGGGGGCGCCAGCCACGAGAATGTGGCCATTTTTCATACGGGCTTATTGGACACTATACCGTCGGCGCCGCCCCTGCAATCCCTTTATTTGCCGGCATGGCCATCCTCGAGCATCCGCGTGCCGTGGGGGTCCATGGAGGTCACCCAGCTTCGGGAGGCGATGCCCATTGCGTTGAAGGTCAGCACCATCTGCTGCTCGATCGCGCGGGCCTTCCCGGGGTTGTCCGTGATCGCGAAGACGGTTGGGCCGGAGCCGGAGATGGCCATGCCGTCTGCCCCGGCCTTGAGGGCGTTCTGTTTGACCTGGTCGAAGCCTTTGATCAGGCGCGCCCGCACCGGCTCAATGACGACGTCGTGCAGGCTGCGCGCAAAAAGGGAATAGTCGTTCTTGGCGAACGCGGCGGTGATCAGCGCCGTGTTGGCCATGTTGGCGACGAAGGCGCTCATCGGGACCGTGGCCGGCAGGATGCGCCGCGCGTCGCGGGTCAATACGGTGATGGACGGCGTGACCAGGACGATGCGCAGCCGACGGACGATCCCGATGCGCGTTACGTCGAGCGGGACGCAGCATCGCGTCAGCGTGGCGCCGCCGAGGAGCGCGGGGGCGGTGTTGTCGGCGAAGAACCCGCCCGACACCTCCGCCTCCGCCTGGGTTGCGGCGAGGATTAACTGTTCGGTGCTCAGATGCCGGCCGTAGAGCCAGTTGGCCGCGAAGGCGCCAGCGGCCGCCGAGGCGGCGCTGGAGCCGAGGCCTGAGCCGGCGGGAAGCCCCTTGTGGATACGCAAGTCGAGCCCCCCTGTCTCGCCGAGGATTTTCAACACGTTGGCGGCGGCCAGCGAGGCGGTGTTGCGGGAGGGATCGGACGGCAACGGGGTGGGGGAGCGGATTTCGAGAATCCGGATGCCCCGGCGTCGCCGGCGGGCCCAGACGACGTCGCCGAGGCCCTTTACCGCCATGCCCAGCACATCGAAGCCGGGCCCGATGTTGCCGATGGTGGCCGGCGAAAACACCCGGAACCATCCGCTCATGGTTCCCTCGCAAGCCGCCGGTGGAGCGCCTCGTAGTCGGGGGCCAGCGGCTCCACCGCGGCAGTTCGTCCCCCCAGCCGCTCGAACGAAGGCGGCTGCAGCGGGGCGAAGCCCAGTTCGCGTTCCATCACTTCGGGAAACTTCGCCGGATGCGCAGTCTCCAGGCAGATGGCGACTTCGCGTCCGCGGCCGGCACGCTCGAGCGCTTCGACGCCGACGGCGCCGTGCGGTTCCAGCAGCACGCCCCGCTCGTGCCACGCGCGTCGGATCCGCTCGACGGTCGCGGCGTCGTCGACCGAGACCGATTCCAGGCGGGCCCGCATCGCGTCGAGGTCGGGCGCCCGCTCCACGCGGCCCTCCCGGGTGAGACGCCCTCCGTACCAGTCGAAGTACCGCGCGAGGTTGCTCGGATTACCAACGTTCATCGCGTTGGACAGGCACGCGCGGGACGGCGAGAGCGGCTCGTAGCGGCCGGTCGCCAGAAACCGCGGAAACTCGTCGTTCGCGTTCACTGCCAGGATCAGCCGCGCCACGGGCAGCCCCATCCTGCGGGCCAGCTCGCACCCGAAGGAGTTGCCGAAGTTGCCCGACGGCACCGAAAAGGTCACCGGCTCCCCTGCGCGGGCCGTCCGCAGCCACGCGTACACATAGTACACCGCCTGCGGCAGGATCCGGCCGATGTTGATCGAGTTGGCCGACGTCAACCCGTGGCCGGCCAGCCGCGGGTCAAGAAACGCCTCCTTGACCAGCGACTGACAAAGATCGAACGTCCCGTCCACCGACAGCGCGGTCACGTTGTCGCCGATGTGGTCGAGCTGAAATTTCTGAATCCGGCTGACCTCGGCGGCGGGATAGAGCAGAAACACGCGAAATCCCTCGAGCCCTCGGAACGCCTCGCCCACGGCGCTTCCGGTGTCGCCCGAGGTTGCCACCAACACGGTGCGCCGACGGCCCGGCGGACGCAGGGCTGCCATCATCCGGGCCATCCAGCGGGCTGCGAAATCTTTGAACGACGCCGTCGGCCCGCGGTCGAGCCGCAGGAGCCACACCCCCTCCTCATAGGCCTCGAGCGGCACCTCGAAGTCGTACGCGTCGGCGCAGAGGCTCCGGAAGGCCGCGCGCCCGATGCCGCAGTCCTCGACAAAGGGCCACAGAACATAGTCGGCGATCTCCGCGTAGGAAGCGCCGCGGAGCCGCTCAAGGTCATCGGGGGTCAGCCGCGGCAACCGTTCGGGTAGGTAGAGACCACCGTCCGGGGCCAGCCCCCGTTCGAGGGCTTCAGCGAACGACACGGCCGCCGGATCACCCCCCGGCCGTTGCCGGTTTGTGCTGATGTAACGGATCGCGTTCACGACCGAAAGGATATACATCAACCCGTTTTCCGGGCGTGGCGCAAGCGGGTGGGCCCGGCAGGACTCGAACCTGCGACCAGAAGATTATGAGTCTCCCGCTCTGACCGCCTGAGCTACGGGCCCCTCGGCGCTGCGACACCTAGTCTAGCATGCTGCCACCGGCGCGGAGAAACTCTCGGGGCGCCAACCGGATCAGGGACGGCCCGCCTCCGCGACCTCGCGGGCGACGATGGGCGCAACGATGCGGAAGCCGACGTTGAACACGCGCCGCCATTCGGGATACGCCCACCGGGCGGCTGCGCTCACCCGGCGGGGCGGGTCGAAGAACGAACCGCTGCGCACGACCCTTGGCCCGAGTGCGGCAGGGTCGTTTCGGCCGTCCTCGTCAATCCATGGGTAGGGGGCGTATCGCGATAGAGTCCACTCCGCCGCGTTGCCGATCATGTCGGCCAAACCGAGGCGGTCGGTCCCGGACACGCCCACGGGGGCGGTCACGACATGGCCGTCGTCGTGGCTGGCGGGCGCAGCCCCCTCGCCGTCCACCCAGAGGTGCTCTACCCCGCCGGTGATCAAGGGCTGGCCCGCCAGCGGTGCGAGGAAGGCGGCGTCGGCAAGGTTCGGAAGAATGCTGACGGGCGGCTCTGCCGCCGCGCGGGCCGCGTACTCCCACTGGGCCTCGGTCGGCAGTTCGAAACGCTCCCCCGTGATGTCGCTGAGGCGCCGGCAGAATTCCCGGGCGTCGAGCCACGACACCCGGCCGACCCACTAGTCGTCGCCGTCCAGCGAAAGACCATCGCCCTCCGGTTGCGCATGGCGCCGGAGATACCGACCGCTCGAGTGTCCCGGCATCAGCCGCCGGAACTGGCGGTTCGAGATCTCGGTCCGCGACATCCAAAACGGCGCCACGCGCACCCGGCAGGGCGGGGCCGTGTCGTTCGGGCCCGCGTCGGTCCCCATCGTGAACTCGCCCCCGGGGATCTCGACCAGTTCGATCCGCACACCGTCCCCGAGGTCGAGGACGCGATCCCTGCCAGGCTGGGGATGCAGCGGTGAAACGGGGGGCGGCGGCTGAATCCCGGTGGCGGCGCTGGGGGAAAAAGGCGGGGGCCGGTACGGCCGGGTTTCCGGTATGGCCTCGGGATCGTCGGGCGGCCCGCCCGCCATCGCCCACATCTCCATCCGGCGCCGATGCATTGGGGCCACAAGCGGCGAGATTTCGCCCCACGTGCCGAAAAAGGGGGCGTTGAGATCCGCCCAGGTAACGAGCCGTTCCCACCCCTCCCGGTCCAGAGCCACGCCGCGGTGGCCAGAGCGAAGCATTTGAACGAGCGGGCTGGTGTCGACGTGGTATTCGCCGGGCCCGAGGAGTCCGACCCCGTCCTCGATGCCCACCCGGCGGACACGGGCCACGAGGGCATCGTAGGCGGGGGAATGGCGGATGCGGCCGCCCGTCGCCTCGCGCATGGCCGCCGGCATGCGATCGATGGCGAGTTTCGATAGCGGATGGCAGCGTACTCCGGCGCTCCGCCGCGGAGGTCGGGCAGCGAGGAGTCGATGCCGTTGTGACAGCGGACACAGTGGTGGTCGAGCACTGGCTGAACCTCGCGGGAGAACGAGAAGCCGCGCGGCGGTCCCAGCCAGGGCTGTGGGGCCGCCGGCGACCGGCCGAGCGCGTGCCCAGCCCTGGCGGGCGGGGCATGGTGGGCCGGCTCGTGGCGGCCGACGCAGGAGACGTGTTCGCCGGGCATGGCCGTGTAGCAGCTCCGCATGATCTGCACGGCCGCGCCGTCGGCATCGATGGCCTGGAAGGCGAGCGGCGTGCGCGCCGGCACGCGGAAGAACGCCGAGCCATCGTTCTCGACGGGCACGGTTCCGATGATGCGCATGGCATCCCACGGACCCCCGCGGCCGATCAGGTCGGGGCCGGCCGTGTCGAGGTAGCCGAAGTGGAAGGCAACCAGCCGTAGCGCACGGACCGTGCCGCGGGGCACGCCGGCGAGACCGGGCCCCTGGTACACGTCGTGGATGTAGACGATGGCGTCCGTTTGCGACTCGTCGACCCGGTCCGGAATCGCCGGCGGCCTCGGGCGGGGCACGAGGACGATCGGCTCCAAAAGAGCGTCACCGGGCATCTCGAAGAACGGGACAACGTTGTCGTGGACGTCGGCCACGGCCAGCGCCCAGTTCGAGGTCGGCGACGCCTTCACCGAGACCGGCATCGTGGTCTCGTCCACCGGTCACGGAGTAAGGAACCTCGGCCAGGCGCCGCCGACGAGGGGTTGTCGGCGATGCGGCGTTCCACGGGCTGTCCGCAGCCCGAGATCCGGGGAATTCCACCCCCCTCGGCGGCGCCGAGCCGCGTGTCCTCGACCGCCAGCCATCCCATGCGGTGGGGCCCGCGGTAGCCGCTGAGAATCGCCGCAATCCGGCCCGGCGCGCCGGGCATCTCGCGCGGGAAATAGAGCGCGTTTGGGAACCACGAATTGCTGCCGTACAGGGCCCGCTGTCCGGTGCCGTCGGGGTTCATCGCCGTCAACAGCCGCAAGGAATATGTGGTTGATGCCGGCGTATTCCCAGCGGCTGTACACGACCTGTCCGTTCGAGAGGACGGCGGGGTGGAGGTCGTGGTCTGGTCGAAGCAAAGCTGCCGCAAGCCACTTCCATCGGCGTTCATGCGGTAGAGGACGCAGACGCGCTTGAGGCCGTGCCAGCAGGGCACGGACTGAAACGTCGCCGTGGCGCCGAACACGATGCGGCCGTCGGGCAGCCAACACGGATCGAAGGCATGCACCTCGTGCGGCAGACGCGAGACCGTCCGGACGCCGGTTCCGTCCGCACCGATCTCGCACACCTCCCAGCCGTTGGGCGTGGAGCGGGTGAACAACAGGCTATGGCCGTCCCAATCTGGATCCACCTCGCCGACGTAACCGCCCTCTGGTGGCGCATACAGGGGGGCCCACCGCCATCCGACCGGTGAGCGCTCGAGACGGCCGATCTCATTGTCGTAGCCGGTCCGTTCGAGGGAACTGTTGCACTCGTGGTTGGACGGCAGGCTGATCTCGCGTCCGTCGTCGCCGCTCCAGGAGATCCGTTGGTCGGACCCGCTGCGGCGGCGCCGTTCCTGGACAAGGTTCTTTGGGCTGCGGCGAACCGCCAGCACGGGCATGCCGCGCAGCCGCGGATGGTCCAGTAAGGATTTCCCGGGCGAGCGCCGCGGCGTGGCCGGCGAGGGCCGACGCCTCGCCGGCATCGGTCGTCAAGCGGCGGCCGGCCACTCCAGCGCGGCCCGATGCTCCGGGGCGCGCGGATATTCGTCGCCGTATCGCCTCTCCAGGTCGTCCACCGTCCGCCGCAGGGCGGAGATTCGGTGCCGGAGCCACACATCGCCTTCGGCGGGACCGCCCCCTGCGCCGGCGACGGCCACAAGCGTGGCCGCAACCACGGTCTGGCAGATCGGGTGCATGCGACGTCAACCTATGCGGGGGCCATCCCGGCCGTCAACCGGATCTCTGACCCGCTTGCGGCGCGGTGAGCGGTTGGGCACCATCTCCCCCCCCGTGAGCTCTGCCAGGCCACCGGTTGTTGCCACCGCGGCGGCGCTTGCATTCACCGTCGTCGTCGGGGAGTTCGAGGCCTTGGAGGCCCGTCGGCAGATGCTTGCGCGGGCTGTGGACGGGGCGCCGACCGAGGGTCAACGCCGGCAATTGAGGGACGAGCTCTCGGAGCTGAACCGGCGGTGGCTGGCCACGCCGTCGTGGACAGGCGGGAAAACGAACGCGACGGTCCAAAAGGGCGATACGCTGGACCGCATTGCCCGTCGGCTGGGCGTCACGATTGAGCTGCTCCGATGGTCCAACGGCCTGACCAACGATACGATCCGGCCCGGCATGACCCTGACGGTGCCCGTCGGCCCGGTGGAGCTGGAGGTGGACAAGTCCGACAACCTCCTGACCGTGCGGCTCGCGGGCCGATTCCTCCTCGAGTACTCGGTGGCCACCGGCCGAGACAACTGCACTCCGACGGGGGTGTTCACGATCGTGGACCGTGTCCGAGAGCCCACCTGGTGGAGACCGTCGGACGGACGGCCGATTCCGTACGGCCATCCGGAGCATGAGCTGGGGACCCATTGGCTGGCATGGGACCTGAAAGGGTACGGCATCCACGGGACCAGTCGCCCCGAGACGATCGGGACGCAGGCCAGCCTAGGTTGCGTGCGGATGCGCAACGAGGACGTGGCCGAGGTGTTCGCGCTGTCGCCGGTCGGAACGCGAGTGACCGTCCGCGACTGACGTCCATTGCAAATCGCAGACAACGGCGTATCGTGCCACCGTAGGCTGGCGCGAGGGTTTCATGTCTGTATATTGCCCCGATTGCGGCCACCTGTTGCGAACGGCGCACGAGAAAGGGGCCCCCCTTACCTCATGCGTCGAATGCCATCGGCCTCAGTCGACGGCCCGCGAGCGTCAGCGCGCCGGATCTGGCACGGTCGGGCGGTGGGTGCGGCGCGGCGTCCGGTTGGCGGCAGTCGCAATAGCGGCCGGGTTGTTGCTCCCCGCGATGTTGCGAGTTCCGGCGGTGCGGGTGGCGGCGAGGTGGTTTGGCGTGCCGGCCCCGCGAATGCCCGCGCGGGCATGGTGGTTGCCGGAGGAGCCCGCGGCGGAGTCGCTGCGCTCGGCGTTGGGGTTGTTGCTGCTGTACCTGGGCATTCGGCCGCCCAAGCGGGACCGCCGGCGGGGGCGCCTCTAGCAGGGGCTTGAGGCGGAAGGTGGCCGGCCGCCCGCGAGCACGGTGCGAAGCTGCCCCACCAAATCGACCGTCGTGTAGGGCTTTTGAAGAAACGCGGCGAACCCCTTGACCGCCAGCCGTTCCTCCAGCTCGCTGGCGCTGTAGCCGCTGGCGAGGATCACGCGGGCCTCGGGATGGATCTGCCGGATCCGCCGGAACGTCTCCTCACCGTTCAGCTGCGGCATGGTCAGGTCGAGGATCACACATCGGATTCGGTCACGGTTCAGCCGGTACAGCTCCACCGCCTCGATGCCATCAACCGCCGTTAGCACCTCGAATCCGATGCGCTCGAGCATCCGGGCGCACAGCGCACGGACGGATTCTTCGTCGTCCACAAGGAGGATCGTTCCCTCGCCGCGCCACTCCTCGGCCGGGCTGGCCAGAGGAGGTCCATCTGGCGTGGGTTCGGTGACGGCGGGCAGCAACACCTTGAACAGCGATCCCCGGCCGGGCTCGCTATAGACCTTGACGGCTCCCCGATGGCCGCGGACGATGCCCATCACCGCCGATAGGCCGAGGCCCCGGCCGGAGAACTTGGTGGTGAAAAACGGCTCGAAGATCCTTGAGAGGGTTTTCGAGTCCATGCCGCAGCCGGTGTCGGCGACCTCGAGGGTGATGTACAGGCCTTCGGGCAGATCCCTTTCGAAGCCAATGGCGGCCAGATACGCGCGGTCGAACGTTGCCGCGCCGGTCGTGATGGAGATGGTTCCGCTACGGTCCCCGATGGCCTCCGCCGCGTTGATCACAAGATTCATCACAACTTGCCGTAGCTGAGAGGGGTCGCCACGGATGAACGGAAGCCCGGGCTCGAGGTGGAGGCTGAGCAGCACCCGCTTCGAGATGGTCGTCTTCAGCAGATGGACCATCTCCTCGATCAAACGGTTCAGGTCGAAGGTTTCGACGACGAACCGGCCCCGGCCGGCATACGCGAGCATCTGCCGGCACAGCTCGGCGGCGCGCCGGCTGGCGGTTTCGATCTCCATTAGGTGCTGGCGGCCGGAGCTGCCGCTGGGCAGCTCCTGCATCGCCAGATCGGCGTTGCCCAGGATCGCCATCAGGATGTTGTTGAAGTCGTGCGCGATCCCGCCGGCCAGAACCCCAAGGCTTTCGAGGCGCTGCACTTCGGTCATTCGCCTCTCGATCCGCTTGTGCTCCTCCTCCGCCTTCCGCACGGCCGTGATGTCGCGGATGAACTCCACGGCGCCGGTCACCTCACCGGAGACCGGATCGCGCATGGGGTAGGAGAAGATCTCGAGCCACTCCACCTCGCTGCCCGGCGGCGCCGGGATAACTTCATGCTCCGGACGTCCGCTGGCGAGGCATCGGAGGGTGGGGCAATGGTCGCAAGGCTCCGTACGGCATCGAAAGACCTCGTGGCATCTTCCCCCCTCGACGGGGGATTCCGGCGCGAACCAGCGGCGCACCGTGTCGTTGGCGAAGCGGATCGTCAGGTCCTTGTTCAACACGCAGACGCCGTCCTGGATGCTCAGCAGGATGTCGTGCAGCAGCTGGCGGTTCCGCAGGATCTCCTCGGCCGCGCGTTTGCGGTCCGTGATGTCGTAGAAGAGCGTTGCGAACTGCCCCGGCGCCGTCCGAAAGGCGGTGACGGCGTAATGACGCCCCGTCGGCGCATGGGACGACTCGAACCGCATGGTTTCGCCCGTCTCCACGACGCGGCCGTAGGCCGCGATCCAGGGCTCCTCCGTACCCGGCAAGACTTCGCGCAGGGTCCGGCCGATCAGTTCAGCTGCCTTCAGGCCGGTCTGCCGCTCGAAGGCGGGATTGACTTCGAGAAACCGGTAGTCGCAGGGCCGACCGGCGTCATCGAAGATCATTTCGTGCAACGCAAATCCGTCGTCCATCGTATTGAACAGCCGCCGGTACCGCTCCTGGCTTTCGGCCAGCTCGGAGCGCATCCGGAGCTCCTCGGTGACGTCGCGAAACACCACCACAACGCCGTCCGCCCGGCCGTCGGCAGTGGGGAGAATGGGCGAGGCGGTGCCGGCGATCCGCCGCCACGATCCGTCGGCGCGAACCAGCGCCGCCTCCGCGCTCAGCGAGGCCGGTTTGCGGTGGCGGATCGCGAGGGCAGCAATGTCCTCCGCCGGCTGGCCGGTAAAGGTGAGGACGACGCGGAAGACCTCGCCCAGCGGCCGCCCGAGGGCGGCCGCGACCGGAAGGCCAGTCATAGTTTCCGCAGCGGAGTTCATCAGCATGATGCGGCCGTCAGCGGCCGCGGCCAGAACGCCCTCGGCCATCGACTCCAGCGTGATGCGGAGGTCCTCCTCGCGCTCGCGAAGGGTGCGGGTTTGCGCCAACACCTCGCGTTCGAGCCTCTCCTCCCGGCTGCGAAAGAGGCCGACGACGATGCCCAGCAGGGCAACAAGACCGGTTTCCACCACGATGAGTGCCGTCGCCATGGGGCTGGACATCAACGTAGGGCGGCCGGGAGATGCGAACGACAGCGCGAAGACCTGCCCCCCCCAATACATCGGGATCTCGACGCCATCCGAACGTCGTTTCCCAGCCGGCAACGCAAGGAGCTGTGCGGTCGGCTCTACGCCGCCAGGAATACGGCTGCCCAGTACGGCCATCATCCTCTCTAGGTTGACGACCGCTCCCACCCAGCCGGCGGGCTCCTCGTTCCGGCCCCTGACCGCGGCCACCATCATGCGGAACGGGAGCACGGGATCCGGTGCCGATAGGGCCGACGAGCCGGTGGCGTGCGCGGCCTCCAGCGCATTTGAATAGGTGGCGAACGCGAGCAGGTTCGTACCGGTCCATTCGTGTTGCGAATCCCGTGGCACGACGAAACCAACCGGTGCCGACATTCCGGTGGCCGTGGCCGTTTCGCGGCCCTGTTCGGCGGAGGAGAGCGGTGCCGACCTGTTGGTGACGGACGCGCGAGGGGCCCAAAACAGCAGTTCCACCGGAACGTTGCGGACCAGCGGGCCGGCGAACACGTTGAACTCCCCCTCCGTCACCGCCTCGCTTCCCTCGAAAAAGCTGGCAAGGGACTCGACGTGCGTCTGAATGTCCCGCATGGCCGACCGCAACATCGCCGCGATCTCCGCAGCCCGCCGCTCGAACTGCCTGCGATGTTCATGGCCGGCGAGAAACAGTGTCAGCTGTGAGGCGCCAAGCCAGAGCACCGCCCCCACTAGGACCGTCAGGACCGTTTCGAGATGCCGCCAGCGCAGCGCGGTTTCATGGGGCTGCCGGGACCGCCAAAAAAAGACCGCCACCCCCGCGGCCAGCACGAGCACCAGGGCGGCGCCGAACCCATGGGCCCACCTGCTGATGCGACGAATCTCCTCGCTCCATAGCGACGCGGGAATCGCGTAGGCCACGGCGGCGAGGACTTCGCCGGTCCGCGGATCCCGAACCGGTGCCAGGGCGACGACGGAACGAGGGGACAAGACGGTCAGGCCGGCTGCGTCGGGGAGCTTGCCGCGCGACGGGACCAGATGAATGTATTCGGCAGGGGGGATGCCGTCGACGGCCGCCGCGGGACCTAGCCGAATCTCGCCGTCCCGTTCCACGATCAGCGCGAGCAGGGATGCGCCGAGGTGGTCGGTCCAGCACCGGAGGTAATTCTGCAGCCGGCGGTAGACGAGGGAGACCTCGCCCGTGGTGCCGAAGGGGATGTTGCGGATCAGGTCCGGACGGAGTGCCGCAGCGAGCTGCTCGGCTTCGGAGATGAACCGCTGTTTCGATCGTTCGGCCGCAAAGCGTCGAGCCCAGTACACCCCGCCAACCCACACCGTGATTGCGAGCGCGGCGGACCCCGCGATCCAGACCATGGCTAGGGCAGAATGACGCCGCCGGGCTCCTGTGGCCCCAGATGCCTCGCCCGGCTGGCCCGGTGTCATGTTCACAACGGCCGCTTGTCCCCTCGCACACCACTCGCGGCGCGGATATTTTCAATCGGACGGGCGATTGTCAATCCCGCTAACGATCTCGGATCGGTGGCCGCGCGGGTGTATCAGCGGCCGGCGAATTCTCTCCACCGCTGTTCGATTGCGGCGGCGTCCACGCGGCCGTCCCAGGCGGCCACCCCGTAGCGCAGGCGGATCTCCTCGCCGGGCCGGATGACCCACGGGGTTTCCTGGGTCGGCACGAAGTTGCAGAACACGGCGCCGTTGTGCTCTCGGTTCCACGTGCGAAGCCGTTGCGGGGCGTCGCGGTTGGAGGGATGGTCGAACAGCGCCACCGTGGCATCGCCGCGCTCCGTCGGGCCGAACATTGCGCACCAGCGGGCCCGCGTCTGATGGCTGTCCACGCGGCGCCGGCCCTCGGAGGTCAGGTAATCACTGTTGTCGAGTGTCCAGCCCGGAGGACCACGAAACGCGATTCCGCCGCCGTACCTATAGGCGGCCAGTTCCAGCGGCGCGTCGGCGACGTTGGTCTGCGTCATCGTGTAGGTGATCAGATTGGCGGCGCCGTCGAACCGGACGCCGACGTCTAGGCGTTCGCGCAACACGACGGTTTCCACGTCGCCCGGTCCGAACGCGACGTGTTCCTGCTCGACCGCAAAGCCGATGCCCGCCGGATCCTGGCACACGCCGAGGGTTCGCCGATAGCGGACCGTGCCTGTGCGCTCCTTCAGGTTCCAGAAGTCCACCGGCCGGCCACGGAACGTGCATCGAACCCAGGCATGCCACAGTCCCATGTGATGCAGGTGATCGGCCGGTCGAACGCCCGTCAGAATCCCGCCGGAGGGGGAACAGAGGGGATGGATGAATCCGCTTCGGCGAAACGCGGGATCGGCGCCGGCGGGGGCGGGATGCTCGGCCTTGTGGTAGACGAGCACAACAGCCCCATCGCGCGACACCATGATGCTCTCCGGGGTCTCGCGGATCTCAAACCTCGCATTTGCCGCCGCCCATGCGACGGCCATCGCGCAAACGACCACCCGTCTCATACGATCCCCCTTGAACCGCCCGTACGAGTGGAATGACCCAGCCACACGGGACAGTACAACAATTATCCGTGCGGAGACGGTCCATGTCAAACGGTCTTTCGAGGAGCCGTTTGCAACGCCGCCGGATAGGCCACGGCGCTGCGCGCCGTGCGCCCTCCGTCACCGCGCTCGCCCAGAATGGGCCAATGATAAGTTCATAAATGTACATGCGATGGCCAATCCAGACAAAGATGTAGCACGGTTTGACTGCCAATTTTTTTATAAAGTACCGATGATCCAATGCCTTATATTCTCCTTGCCGTCTCAAACAAGCTTGGCATCCTCGCTGCTTAATGGGGCAGGCCGGCCGGTACCGGGCGCGGCCGGCTCCGCACGATGGCCCGAGAGAAGGAACGCTCGATGAGAGGAGCAATGGTGTGGGCGGTGTTAGTGGTGGGGGTCCCTGTGGCCCTGGGAGCGGGAGGATCGGTTTCGATGGCCCCGATGTCAGGGTACATGTGGCGCGGACAGTACTACAGCGATGAGGCGGTGTTGCAACCGAGCATTACGTTGAAGTCCGAGAGCGGCCTCGCGTTCAACACCTGGGGCAACATGGACCTGACCGACGACAACGCGAACCCAGAGTCGGGCCTGGATCCGACCGGGGAGTTCACGGAACTGGACGTCACACTCTCCTACGATCTTCCGCTCGACGGTCCGGTGGGCCTCACGCTGGGCTTCATCCAGTATTCGTTCCCCGCGTCCGGAGCGCCGGGCACGCGCGAACTGCTCGCCACCGTCTCGGCAAAGGCCCCGCTTGCGCCGACGCTGTCCGTCTATGCCGACATCGACGAAGCCGAGGGATGGTATGCGACTTTCGGCCTATCCCATTCCGTCGAGCTGGGCGGATCCCTGTCGCTCGGGCTTCTGGCGACGCTTGGCGCGGCGACGGACAAATACAACGCTTTTTACTTCGGCGTGGATCAAACCCGGCTGAACGATCTGAACGTGGGCGCGTCCCTGACCTGGGATGCCACGGAGAACCTCTCAACAGGCGTGTCCGCGACATACGTTACGTTGCTTGACGGCGACATCCGTGACGGGGCGCACACGATTGGCTATGACGGAGCTGACGCCCTGATCTACGGCGTGACGCTCTCTTGGCAGTTTTGAACGCGGTCCGAAAGGCCGTCCCGCCACCAAATAGCAGGCGGCGGTCTGAGCTCCTCAACGAACCCGCAGTGGCCTTCATCGGCCCTCGGCTTGACAGCCGCCGCCCGCTCCACCTAAATGGTCGACGGAGTCGGGAGTCGTTTCATGTCCTCCAGTCGCTTTGCGGCAGGAGGCCGGCGATGTGAAGCCGTCGGCGCCGAGAGGTGGCAGCGCCGGGGCGGCGTCGGTCCGATTCCGGCGGCTGTCTGCGCTGTTGTCAGGGTGGTCGTCGCCGGGCTGGCGACGAGTGCAACCGCGGCGCCAGCAACCGCGTCCCCGCGCGAGCTTCGCGTGGCGATCGACGACAACTATCCGCCCTACATCTTCCGTGATTCGTCGGGTGGGCTGACCGGCTATCTCCCGGAGTGGTGGGCGCTGTGGGAGAAGTCGACCGGCGTTCGCGCCGTTTTGCTGGCGACCAACTGGGCCGAGGCGCAACGGTTGATGGACACCGGCTTGGCCGACGTGATCGACACCCTCTTCGACACGCCCGAACGCCGGCGGAAGTTCGAGTTTTCTGAGCCCTACGCCGAGATCGAGGTGCCGCTGTTCGTGCACCGCGACGTCGCCGGCATTCACGACGTGACGACGCTGCGTGGTTTCGTCGTCGGCGCGAAGGCGGGCGATGCCGCCGTGGACTGGTTGCGGCGCAACGGCGTGACGAACGTCGAAAAGCATGCCAGCTATGAGGGCCTGATCCGGACGGCGGCCGACGGCGGGGTGCGGGTGTTCACCGTGGACCGCCCGCCGGCGATGTACTATATGGCGAAGCTGGACATCAAGGATCGCTTTCGCGAGGCGATGATCCTGTACACGGGCCGGTTTCACCGGGCGGTCCGTGCGGGCCGCGCGGATCTGCTGGCGGAGATCGAAGAGGGCTTCCGGCGGATCCCGGTCTCCGAGGTGCGCCGCCTTGGGAGAAAGTGGTTTGGGCGGCAAATCCTCCCGCCGGTGCTGGTTCGGGGGGTCCGGCTCTGCGTAACCGTGGGCGCGGCGATCGGCGCGACGCTGGTGGTCTTCATCCTGGTCCTTCGCCGCCAGGTGCGGCAGAAGACGTCGGAACTGGAGGCGGCCGTCGCCGCGCAGGAGAAAACGGCGGAGCATTTGCGGGGCATCCTTCGGGCGGCGCCGGCGGGCATCGGTGTGGTCCGGCACCGCGTGTTCCTCGACGTTAACGACCACATGTGCCGGATGACCGGTTATTCCCGGGAGGAGCTGATCGGCGCCAACGCGCGGATGTTGTATCCCGACGAGGCGGAGTTCGAACGAGTCGGCCGTCTTAAGTACGAGGAAATCCGGCGTATGGGGGCCGGCGCCATCGAGACGCGGTGGCGGCGACGCGACGGGACGCTTTGCAATGTGCACCTGAGCGCCGTTGCGTTCCGCCCGGCGGATCCGGACTCCGAGGTGGTCTTCGTCGCGCTCGACATCACGGAGGTGAAACGCACGGCGGCCCGTGCGCTCGAGCTGGAACGCGAATTGCAGCATGCCCAGAAGCTCGAGAGTCTCGGCCTGATGGCAGGGGGCATTGCGCACGACTTCAACAACCTGCTGACTGCGGTGCTGGGCCACGTGTCGCTCGCGATGGAGGCGCTCCCGCCCGCATCGCCGATCCGGCCGGATCTAGCGGCGGCGCAGGACGCCGTCCGACGGGCGGCAGACCTCACACGCCAGTTGCTGGTGTACGCGGGACGCGCCGCCCCCAGCCGGTGTCCGCTGGACCTGACCGAAGTCGTCCGCGCCATGTTTCCGCTCGTGCGCCTCGGCGTGTCGAAAAAAATCGACTTTCGCTTTGAGTGCCGGGAGGGCCTGCCGAGGGTGGAGGCCGACCGCGCACAGGTGCAGCAGGTCGCCATGAACCTGATGCTCAACGCGGCCGAAGCGATCGGGGAAGGGACGGGCACCGTCGTGGTCTCGGTGTATGCATGCCGGCCTGGCCCCGCCAACGGCTACCGCCCGCTGGCTCAGTCCCGCGAGGGCAACCACGTCGCCATCGAGGTCGCCGACAACGGATGTGGGATCTCCGCGGCAGACATGCCGAGAATCTTCGACCCTTTTTTCTCCAACAAGCAGTTCGGCCGCGGCCTTGGGTTGAGCGCGGTGCTGGGGGTGTTGCGTGGCCACGACGGGTTCATCGAGGTCCAAAGCGAGCCCGGCCGGGGGACGGTGTTCCGAGCGTTTTTCCCGGCGGCGGAGGGCGCGGTTCCGGCGGCCGGGACGGCGGCGGAGGAGGAGCCCGCCGTGGAGAAGAAGGGGAGGGGCTCTGGCGTGGTGCTGCTGGTGGACGACGAGGAGAGGCTGCGGGCCATCGGCGCGGCCATGCTTTGCCGGCTGGGCTTCACGGCCTGCACGGCGGCGGATGGCGACGCGGCGTGCGCCGCCACCCGCGCCACTCCGCCGGCGTGCGTGCTGATGGACCTGACGATGCCGCTCATGGACGGCGTCGAGGCGTTCCGCAGGCTTCGGGAGATCAACCCCACCGTGCCGGTCGTGTTGTGCAGCGGATACGATGAGGGCGAAAACGCCCGCCGATTCGGGCACGTCGGATTCGCCGGCTTTCTGCAGAAGCCCTACCACCTCCAACGGCTGGGCGCGGTGCTCAGGCGGGTTCTGGCGTCGTCCGGCTGACGCGGCGGTGGCATCCGCCTCCGCCGGTGCCTATCATCCTCGACCATGGCCTACGGACCGTGGGACCCGCCCCGCATCGGATTGGTGTCGGATATCCATTACTGCGAGGCGCCAGACGCGATCGGTCGCCACTACCGGCTGGCGCCGGCGACGCTGCAGGCGGTCGTCTGCGCTTGCCGGGAGATTCGCGTCGCGGCCATCGTCGAGCTCGGCGATATGAAGGATCAGGACGATCCGCCCGACCCGGCGCGCACCCGGACCTACGCCCGCCGGATCGAGGGCCTCCTCCACGAGGCCGGCGTCCCCGTCATCCACGCCCTCGGGAACCACGAGGTGGACTGCTTGGAGAAACCGGAGTTCCTGGAGCTCATTCGGGAGCCGGCCGGCGTCCCCGCCGGCGCCGCGCATTTCCGGCTGGACCTGGCGGGGGTGACCTGGCTGGTGCTGGACGCGAATTTCCGGCCGGACGGCACGGCGCTGACCCGCGGCCACGAGTTCTGGACCGACCCGACCCTGCCGGCCGATCAGATCGAGTGGCTCGAGCGCGAACTGGCCGCCGCGTCCGCGCCGCCCGTCGTCGTGATCCACCAGCGGCTCGACTTAGATCCCCCCAACGAGTTCGCCGTGCGCAACTCGGCGGCCGTACGGGATGTGCTGGAGCGCTCCGGCCGCTCGCCGTTGGTGGTCCAGGGCCACACGCACGTTGGCGATGCGCGCGTCCTCGGCGGCGTCGTTTACTACACCGTCGCCGCCCTTGTGGATTCGACGCCGGACGACCCCTCCTGGGCCCTGTTGGAGACCGGAAGGGGCACGTGGCGCATCCGCGGCTACGGCCGGTCCCCTTCGTTCGAATTTCCCGCCCCGCGCGCCTGACCGCGGCTTCGCCCCGCACGAACGCTTGACGCTTTCCTCACCGCAACCAAACCGCGCTCGAACGGTACGCGGCGACGTTGATTTCGGGCCGTCATCCGGTCGTCGGAGGATGCCAACATGTCCGAAAGCCGCGCCGACCTGCACGTCCACAGCCGGTATTCCGACCGGCCGAGCGAGTGGTTCCTCCGCCGCATCGGTGCGCCGGAGAGCTTTGTCGACCCGCGCGAGATCCATCGGCGCTGCCGCGAACGGGGGATGGATTTCGTCACGGTGACGGACCACAACACCCTCGCCGGCTCGCTGGCGATCGCCGACCTGCCCGGCGTGTTCCTTTCGGCCGAGATGACGACCTACTTTCCGGAGGACCGCTGCAAGATCCACTGCCTGGTCTTCGGCGTGACGGAGGCGGACTTCGCCGAGCTCGACGCGACGCGGGAGAACATCTACGAGTTCGCGGGCCTCCTGCGGCGCCGGGGGATCGCGCACGCGGTGGCGCATCCGCTGTTCCGCATCAACGACCGCCTGACGCCGGACCACGTCGAGAAGCTGCTGCTGCTGTTCAACCACTTCGAGCTGTTGAATGGCTCGCGGGACCGGCGGGCCGCTCAGATCGCGCGGCGGGTGTTCGACGGGCTGACGCCAGAGTGGATGGCGCGGATGGCGGACCGCCACGGCCTGGAGCCGGTCGGGCCCGAGCCGTGGCGGAAGCACCTGACGGGCGGCAGCGACGACCACAGCGGCCTCTTCGTGGCCGCCGCCCACACGGCGACCCCCCCGGCGGCCGACGCGGTGGAGTTCGTGGCCCACCTCCGCTTCGGCCGGACCGAGCCGAGGGGGCGCTCGGGGGACAGTCTGCGCCTCGCCCGTAGCCTCTACCAGATCGCGGGCGACTACTACCGCAGCCGTTTTCTCGGCCAGGGCGGGGGGTCGAGCGTGCTGGGCGCGATGCTGGCGCGCCTTGCCGAGGGCTCCGGAGAGTCCGCACCGGCCGCCTCGAGTGGCGGCCTGTGGCGGCGAGGGGCCGGCCGGATCATCCAGAGGGTCCGTCGCCGGCGGCTGCCCGAGTCCGAGCGGCGGCTGCTCGATGCGATCTCCGACCTCGTCGGTCGGGGACCGGCGGGCGACGACACGGACCTGCCGCCCGAGCGGCGCGCGTTTCAGCGGGCCGCTCGCGTGGCCCAGGAGCTGACGCTGGCGTTCGGCACGCGGCTGTTCGAACAGTTCCGGCGCGGGCGCCTCACCGAGGCCCTGGAGGCCCTGGCCTCGCTCTGCCCCGTCGGCGTGGGCATTCTGCCGTACCTGACCGCGTTCGTCGCCCAGCACAAAGACGAACGGTTCCTGCAGGAGGTCGCGCTGCGGTTTCCCGGCGCCGCCACGCTGCGCCGGCGCAGCGCGCGCTCGGTGTGGATCACCGACACCTTCCACGAGATCAACGGCGTGGCGCGCTCGGTGCGCACCCTCGCCGGCATCGCTGCGCGCTGCGGCCGCGACGTCACGGTCCTGGTCTGCCAGGACAGGCCGCCCGCCGCCGACTTTCCGCTGCGGAATTTTCCGCCGCTGCGCACGTTCACGCTGCCGGAGTATCCGGCCCAGCCGCTGGCGTTTCCCCCCTACCTCGAAATCCTCGCGTGGATCGAGGACCAGCGCTTCGATCGCGTGGTGATCTCGACGCCGGGGCCGTTGGGGCTGTGCGGGCTGGCCGCCGCACGGCTCTTCGGGCTCCGGTGCGTCGGCGTCTACCACACCGATTTTCCCGAGTACGTCCGGCTGTGGACGGACGACGAGCAGATGAAAGAGCTCACCTGGCGGTACATGCGGTGGTTCTATGGCGACATGGACCGCGTGTTCGTCCCCAGCCGGGCGTATCTCGAACGGCTCTCGGAACAGGGCTTTCGTCGCGAGCGGCTGGCGGTCATGCCCCGCGGCATCGACCGGGAGCTGTTTCGGCCCGAACGACGCGACCCCGCCTTCTGGAGCCGGTACGGCATCGGCGGTGGCCTCAAGTTCGTCTACGTGGGCCGTCTGGCGCGCGAGAAGAACCTCGCGCTGCTCGGCGACGCGTTCCTGGAGGTCCGGCGGCGCGTGCCGTCGGCCAACCTGGCGTTCGTCGGCGACGGGCCGGACGCCCCCGAGCTGCGCGCGCGGTTCGGTCGGGAGCCGGGCATCGTGTTCACCGGGCCGTTGCATGGCGTCGAACTGGCCCGGGCCTACGCCAGCTCCGACGCGCTGGTCTTTCCTAGCTTGACGGACACCTTTGGAAACGTCGTGCTCGAGGCGCACGCCTGCGGGCTGCCCGCGATCGTGGCCGACCGCGGCGGCCCGCCGGAAATCGTCCGCGCTTACGGGTCGGGGCTGGTGGTGGAGGGCGGAAATGCCGCCGCGTGGGCGGCGGCGATGGAACGGCTGGCGGAGGATCGCGAGCTCGCCGCCCGCTTGCGCGAGATGGCCCTCCGGTGCGCGGCCGATAGTCGCTGGGAATCGGCGCTGACGATTTTCGACGACGAGGCCGCGCCCGAGCCCGCTCTGGAGCTGGCTCCGGCGTGATCCGCGGCCGCCGCGCCGGCACCCGACCGAGCGGCCGGACGCAGGGGCCGCCACCGCGGCGGGAGGCGGGAGCCGCCGAGGCCGGCCAACGTGGGCTGAAGATTGGTCATCGCCGTCATTTCGCCGCAGACGCAGCCGGCAGGAATGCGGCCGGGCCACCGAGGCAGCGTCGGCAACCGCACGCCGCCGTCCCGCGTGCATCCCTTCGCGCCGCGTAGCGGCCTGTTGGCCGCCCCCACGTTGATCGCGCCGCCGTTGTCGCTGGTGAGAATCACGAGGGTGCGATCCGCCAGGCCGGCGGCGACCAGTGCTTCCAACACGCGGCCGACGGCCGCATCCATCGCCGCGATCGTCGCGGAGTACATCGCGTGGTCGTGGGTCAGGCGCACGTCGCGTTCGCCGTCGCGTCCCCACCGAGAGATCAGCTCCAGCCGTGACGCTTTCTGCTCGAAATGCCGGCGCCGGTCAGCCCGCGCCTAAAGGGGGCGTGGAAACGGAGTTGTAGGGCAGCTACGCCAAAAACGGTCGATTGCGGTACGCGCAAAATGAACCGCGCCGTCTCCTCCGCGAGCCGTGCCGTGAGATACTTGGCCGGTGGGCCGTCGGGGAGCCGGGGGATGTCGTAGGGCGAGAAGTACTTTCCGCCGCTGTAAGGGCCGCCCTGTTTCGTGCGGCCGAGGTTGCGATTCGAAGCCCTGGGTCCTCTAGCTATCATCCCTCGGGGCCCAGGTGCCATCTGCCCCCAAAGGCGTATCCCCTCTGCTTCGACAGTTCGGTCCCCATCACCTCCTCGCGCGCGGGCCGCTCGGCATAAGGGGAAAACAGCCCGCGTGTTCCGGGCCCATGCGCCGAGTTGCGGAGCGCCGGGCTGATCGGAAATCCCCGTACGTTGCGGCCAGCAACCCGGCATCAGGTTGGCGCGGGCCGTCGAGCAGATGGGGCAAGTGGCATCGGCGACCGTGAACGGGATGCCCACCGCCGCCAGGCGCTCGGTGTTGGGGATCTCGTAGAAGTGGTCACCGAGGCAGACGGCATCCGTCGCCCCCAATCTTTCACGAGGCAGCCCCGAAAATTTGGTGGCGAGGGGGCGGAGACTGGCGGCAACGCCAGCGTGCCACAGCAACGGCGGCAAGCGCAGTGTGAAGACCTGCGACGGCACAGAGATCGTCGGGCGCGCAGCGGGTCGGCGCTTCGTTCGCGTGGCGGCGAAACCCTACCGCCGCCGCGGCCGGTTTGCACGGGCGGCCTTCCGTCGGCGAGGCACGCGTTCCGAAGCCCCGCTGCGCGGATTGAGCTGATCGAGAATGGCCTGCAGTCGGTGCCGGGCCTCGGCGGCCTCCGCGCCGCCCTCACCGGGCGCCACCGCCTTTTGCGAAAACGGGGCGTCGCTCATGTCGAACAGCTCGCCGCTTTCCGTCAGTTTCCAGCGAGCGCTCCGCACGTACCAGCGGTCGCCGAGCTGCACGAAGACCCATTCCCTAGGCTGGCCCCGCTCGCCCTTGATTTGAGGGGCAAAGCTGCCGCCGTCGAGGACGGTGTTCACCGGGATCTTCGCCCCCGCGAGTTCGGCGAAGGTGGGGAAGAAATCCGTCAGGTCCACGAGGTCGTCGCAGGTGCGTCCGGCGGGCGCGACCCCCTTCCAGTTGACGATCAGCGGAACTCGAGCGCTTCCCTCGAGCATCGACCCCTTCTGCCCGTCGATCCTTCGGCCGTTCAGAAGGGAGTGGCCGGCGCCGAACCTCGCCGTGCCGTTGTCGGCGGTGAAGAGGATCAGGGTGTTTTCGCGCAGGCCGAGCCGGTCCAGCTCCTCCAGGAGGCGGCCGACCTTCTTGTCAAGGTAGATCATCATGTCCTCGTAGAAGTCCTTCGTCTCCGGGCGGCTGTCGGGCGTGCGGACGATGGGGCCGTGGATCAGGTGGGTCGAGTAGTAAAACAGGAACGGCCGGTCGCGATGCCGGCGCAAGAAGTCGAGCGTGAACTCGAGGCAGGCGTCGGGGCCGTAGATCTCGTGATCGAAGGTGCGCGTTTCGCCGTTCACGGTGTAGCTCTTCACCCAGAACCAACCGCCGGCGACGGGGTCGGTCAACCATTCGTCGAAGCCCCAGTCGCCCGGCGTCTCGCCCATCTGCCGCCATTTGCCGGCCATGCCGGTGACGTAGCCGGCGGCGCGTAGCGTCTTAGCAAACGAGGGCTCGTCGGCCGACTTCGGGTTGACGGCCGAGGGATTCGTATGGCCGCCGGTCCGAAAACCGTAGCGACCGGTGATCAGCGCGCACCGCGACGGCCCGCAAAGCGGCATCGCGAAACAATGGGTGAACTTCATGCCGGTCTCGGCCAGCCGGTCCAGGCTCGGTGTCTTGCCCCGGAACCGGTCGCTGCCGAAACATCCAACGCCGTCCAGCCCGAGGTCGTCGGCGAAGATCAGCAGAATATTGGGGCGGACGGGCACGTCCGCGGCGCATGCCGCCGCGACCAGCCCCGCCGCCGCCACGAGGCAACAACAAGCGCGGTTCATGGCATTTTCTCCGATCCGCACGACCCAACAACGGCCGGGCCGGATGGATATTTTGCCGGCCGGGGGGCGCGAGAAGGCACCCGAGGTGGCTCGGCGGTTTCGGACGGCAGGCGCCACGGCCCGCGGCGATGCGCGGTGCGCGTTCGATCCGTTCATTCCCCTCGCATCGCCTTGCCAGATGCCGGCCACCGCGACGCGGCCCGGCCGCCGTAGGCGACCCCGGACGGGGCCGCTTCCGGAGAATCGACGCGCGTCAGTTGGCCGCCGCGGCGCAGGGAAACTCGATGATCGTGGCCGACAGGGCGGCGAGGCGGAGTTCGCCGAGCTCGACGGCGCCGACTTCCGCCACCGAGACCACGGGATCCTGGTCGGGATCGTTGAAGGACGTGGGGGCCGGGCCACTCAGCCGCCAGGCGCGGCCCGGGCCTTTGATGCGTGCGCCGGCCACGCGCAGCGGAACGCGCAGTTCCTCCCGCCACGGGTTGACGACAGACACCACCAGCCGGCGGCCATCGGACGACCGCAGGGCCTGCGCCTCCAGCAGGTGGCCGGTCTCGGTACGCAATGGTGAGCCGAGGAAACGGTTGCGGTACAGTTCGAGGGCCAGCCCCGTGGTCTCCATGGCCGCCCGGGTGCGGCTGGTCTTGATCGCGCCGATGACATTGACCGTCTGCGCGTAGAACGCCGAGACGATGACGTCCGACTGCCGGGCATACTCGTGGAACCCGGCGGCGATGCCCAGCGCGTCGCGCAGGAAATATCGGGTCCCGAGCTCGCCGAAGACGTGAGGGCCGTACCAGTAGTTCCACTCGGTCATGGCCACCGGGATGGGACGGTCGCGGAGGCCGGGAATGGAGGCGCGGTAGGCGCGATGGGCTTCCGCCTTCTGCCGGATCCTTTCGGGGATCTGGCGCACGTGGCTCATGTCGCCCGGCAGGTCGCCGCAATAGAAATGTTCCGCGATCCAGTCCATGTGGGCGGCGCAGGCCTTGAGCATGCCCTCGCTCCACGGCCCGGCGTTGCCGGAGGCGATCGCGATAAAGGAAGGGTGCGTTTGTCGCATGGTCCCCACCACCCAGTTGTGTTTGAGGAAATAGTGCTCGGGTTTCATGTAGCCGAGCTGCCAGGTTCCCCACATCTCGTTGCCGATGCACCAGTAGCGGATGTTGAACGGCTCGCGCGCGCCGTTGTCCGCGCGTTTCCGACCCCACCAGGTCGTTCGGGCATCGCCGTTGCTGTACTCGAGCTCGGCGGCGGCCGAGTGTGCGTCGCCGAACCCGGTGTCGACCGTCACCATCGGCTCCGTCCCGACGAGCCGGCAGAAATGGACGAACTCGTGCAGGCCGGAGTCGTTCGGTTCGATGCCCGTCCATGCCGGGTTCGCGCAAGTGGGCCGGCGGTCGCGCTCGCCGATGCCGTCGCGCCAGTCGTAACCCGAGACAAAGTTGCCACCCGGCCACCGGTAGATGGGGGCGCGCAGCCGGCGCAGCAACTCGACCGTGTCCCGGCGCATGCCCTCGACGCGATCCGCCGGCATGAGTGAAACGGCGCCTACCCGGACCGGCGCCCCGTCGGCACGCAGCGCCAACGCCGCGGAGGCGACGGTGCCTGTGGCGGTGAACTCGAACGGGATCCGCCGGGGCTCATCCCCCGCGACGGCCGCGCCGGTCAGGCCGCCGACGGCCCCCTCCAATGATACGGTCAGCCGCGCACCCCGCACGGCCGAGGACGCGACAACGTACCCCGTATACCGCCGCCCCGCCTCTACCGCCAAATGCCGCTGCCGGATGGCCGCCCCCGGCGCAAGCTCCACCGCGTGACGCCCCGACACCACGCCATGGGTGGTCATCGCCACGGCGTTCGGCCCGCCCGAGATGATCTCCCATGGCGAGGTGCGGAGAATCGGGTACGGGTTTGCCGGCGTGGGCTCCACACCCGGACCATAGGGCGCGTAGTCCGGCCGGACGGGGAAAAAGAACTTCCGGTCCTCCAGCATCTCGGCCCATATGCCACCATAGATACACCGGCCCAGGTGTTCGATGAACTGGCTGTACACCCGTTCGTCCAGCGGAGGACCGGACACGGAGGCGTCCACCGAAATGCCGCCCACCGACATTGGGTCGGTGGCCAGGATTTCAAGACGGACGTCGCGAAACGACGCCCGCCCCCGGCACTGACCGGGGCCGCCCAAGGCAGCCCGAATCTCGACCATGTCGTTCGTCGTCGAGTCGAACTCGATGAACAGACGTGTCCAGTCCGAGGTGCCCGTCAGCCGTGCTGATGCAGTGGCGAGGCCGGGGATGGAAAGGTACGCGCCGTCAGCCCCTCCACGCCCTCGGCGCGAGCCCATGCGGTGAGCCGATGGCGGGAGAAGGGCCGTAGCCCGACGCGGTGGAGCCATCCTGCGTGAGCAGGCCGCACGGCCTCCACGACGGCAACCGGGCGCCCTTCGAAACGCTGGACCGCAAAGAAGGCCTCACCGTTCCAGGTTCGGGTCCGCCAGCCGCGCGCGGCGTCGTCGGAGCGCTCGGGAAACTCCAGCGGCTCGGTTGCGGCAGCCGCGGCGATGGCGAGGGAGAGATGAATCTTCGATGCGACGTGGACACCCATAGGTTTTCTCCTTATTTGGGAATACTAAGTATATGTGGTGACGAGGTCAAGCCCGCCGTCGGCCAGGGCGCCGGCGGGGCTGTTGGGGCGGGGCGGGTGGCTTGCGGTGCGCGGTGGGCCGACCGATGATGCGCGGCGCAGAAAGGTGGACTCATATGACGAAAGTGGTGATCGTGGGTGCAGCCGGCCGGATGGGCCGCACCCTGGTCCGGTGCATCCGGGAGGGGGCCGTACCGGACGTTGTGCTGGTCGGAGCGGTGGACCTGTGGGACTGCCCGGATCTGGGCCGGGACGCCGGGCGCGTGGCGGGGGTGGACGAGGTCGGCGTGCCGATCGGCTGCGACCTGGCAGCCGTGGCGCCGCAGGCGGATGTGGTGGTGGATTTCAGTTCCCATCACGGGTCGACCGGCAACTCCTCGCGCTGCGCCGAATGGGGGCGACCGATGGTGATCGGCACGACAGGTTTGAGCGCGGACGAGCAGGCCGAGGTGGGGGCTGCGGCGCGGCGGATTCCGATCGTGATGTCGGCCAACATGAGCCTCGGCGTGAACCTGCTGCTATCCCTGCTCGAACGGGCGGCCGTGGCGTTGAGGGACCGGGGGTACGACGTGGAGATCGTCGAGCGCCATCATCGTCAGAAACGCGATGCGCCCAGCGGCACGGCGCTGATGCTCGGCGCCGCAGTGGCTGCGGGATTCGGCCGGCGGTTGGAGGAGGTCGCGGTTTACGGCCGTCGTGGGATGAGTGACGGCTCGCGGCCGGGGGGCGAGATCGGCTTTCACGCGATGCGCGGCGGGGACATCGTGGGTGACCACACCGTGCTGTTTGCGGGGATGGGCGAGCTGCTGGAGTTCACGCACCGTGCAACCGGCCGTGAAACCTTCGCGATCGGCGCGCTGCGTGCCGCCGCGTGGGCGAAGGATCGGGCGCCGGGCCTGTATTCGATGCGGGACGTGCTGGGGGTGTGACGAGGCGCCGCCGGGGGCGGCCGGAGGAACGGAACATGGTGGTGACGCTGGTGCACGTGACGGTGCGGCCCGACCGCGTGGCGGACTTCATCGAAGCGACCCGCCGCAACCACGAGGCCTCCGTGCGCGAGCCGGGCAACCTGCGCTTTGACGTGTTGCAATCGGCCGACGACCCCGCACGGTTCATCCTCTACGAAGCCTATGTGGACGAGGCTGCGGCGGCGGCGCACAAGTCCACGGCGCACTATGCCGAATGGCGGGACGCCGTGGCCGGGTGGATGGCCGGGCCGCGTCGGGGCGAACGCTACGCAGGTTTGTTTCCCTCCTCCTGAGGCCCGGCGTTCGGGCCGCGGTCAACGGCCGGGACTGGGCGGGCGCTCGCCCGCCGGCGGGTCCGGGACCGGCGTCGGCCCACGCGACGCCGGCGGCTCGGCGCGGAAAAACTCTTCGATCGGCATAAGGTTTTCGGCGGAATAGCCGACGTATTTCAACGAGGGGATGGTGGAGACGGCCGCGCGCCAGCGAGAACTCTCGGAGGGGACCACTAGCGAGGTCAGCGTGCGGCACCGGGCAAGCGGAGCCAGGTCGCGAACGTGCAAAGCCCCTGCCAGGTCGAGATACGTCAACGGCAGATCGGCCAAAGGCGAAAGGTCGACGACGCGGGTGCGCCCGATGGTCAGGTGTCTCAAGGGCGCTCCCCGGAGCGGGGAGAGATCGTCCACGGCGCAAGCGCGCACGGACAACGTCTCCAGCGGCATTCCGCGCAACGGAGACAGGGAGTTGACCTCCTGCAGGCCGTTGGCGATCAACGACTGAAGGCGCAATCCGGCCAGCGGCGCCAGGGAGGCCATGGGGTTCCCGCTGATGTTGAGTTCCTTGAGCGGCAGGGCCTTCAACGGCGTCAGATCCTTCACCCCAGGGCATGCGGCGATGTTCAGCGACTCGATCGGTGAGTCAGACAACGGCGAGAGGTCCGTGACCGCGGTGTCCGCGATGGAGAGCGTCGTCAGCGGCATGCCGCGCAGCGGCTTTAGGTCATCCACCCGCGCGCAGCCGTCCAAGGCGAGCTCCTCCAGCGCCATGCCGGTCAGGGGCCGCAGCGAAGCCAGATGCGAATTCTGCCGGACCGCCAGGCGCTTCAGCGGCATGCCGGCCAGGGGTGCCAGGTTGGAGATTCGATTCTCGGACACGTCGAGGGATTCGATCTGCAATCCCGAGACGATCGTCAGGCTGTCGATGGCGCAGCGGATGAGGGCCAGGCGCCGCAGCGGGAGGGCGCGGAGGCCGTCGTAGGTTTCCAGGCGCGCACCGCGCAGTTCAAGTTCCTGGATCGGCAGTCCGCGCAGCACCGACAGATCGCGCCAGCCGGGCGCGGTGGCCGTCACCCGCACCAAGGGCAGCCCCGCCAGCGGCGCCAGGGACGTCACCTGCGGACCGGCCGCGCCGTCAAGGACGAGTTCGAGGCCGTCGGGGACGGGCCGCAACAGCGCGTCGGGCGGGGCCGTCAGGGAGGGATTGGCACGACGTAGCCCCTCGCGGGCGCGGTCGAGCACGGCCGGCTCCACTTCTCGAGGGTACGTGTTGACCTTTTCGATCGCCCGAAGCACGTCCTCCATCTCGGCGGCGTGCCGAGTGGTACCGTGGATGCGGCGGAACTCGGCGGCGGCGGCGCGAATGTTGGCGAGGTCGGCGGCGGGGAACGCCGTGCGGCGGATGCGGGCGGCGATCTCGGTGGGGGGGAGGCCCTCCGGAATGTTGAGCCGGCGCAGCAGCGTTGCGAGCGCGCGCTGGGCAGTGGATTCGGCGGCGGCCTGCAACTCCGTGTCGAGGGCCATCAACATGCGCCGGGCGACCTCGTCGCTCGCGACGGCCTCAAGCTGCTTGCGAGCCATCGGCAAGTTGTTGGCCTCGATCAGAAGGAGGGCCTGCAGGATGCGGTTGGCGGGCGATGGCACGCGCTCCAGACGGCGGAATTTTTCGGACGGCGCCAACTCTGCGTAACTGAACGACCGCTCCACGTAACCGCCGCCGACCTTCCGGCGGGCGGCGACCGCGGACCCGTTGACTCCGGTGATCTCCCAGTGCTCAGATCCGCCATTGGATTGGATCTCGATCGTCCGGCCGGCGTCGACGCGGAAGGCGTCGAGGACCAATTCGCGCATTCGCTGTGCCGCGAGGAGGATGTTGCGGAAGGCCACCAGCTCGGGTGCGGATGGATCCATCTGGGCCTCCCGGCAGCCCTCGTCAAAGGCGGCGAGCGCCGCCGCGGGGTTCAGCCGGACGAGTTGCCGCGCGGCCTCCCGGTGGGCGCGCTCCATCGTGTCCTGGGCGGCTTGCGCGCGACGGGCCTCGGCCTCCTCCTCCAGCTTGCGGATTCGCTCGATCTCCTGTTTCCGGGCCGCCTCCGTCTCGCGTGCCCAGGGGCCGTCGTATTCTTCGAGGAGGCGGCGGGCGCCGTCGAAGTCGCCCGCCTCGACCAGGGGAGTGACCGACTGGCGGAGCTCCTCGACGGCGCGGCGGATCTCCTCAGTCATGCGCTTGCGGAGAGCCGCGATCTGGGTCATCGCGAGCTTGGCGAACTCCGTACCCTCGGCCTCGCGGTGGAACGCGCTCCAGATCTGCAGGCCCTCCTTTGGCGACGCCGCGTGTCGCTCCTGCTGGGCGATCAGCTCCTTATACTGCGCTTCGAGGGCATCCATCTTCTGGGGTCGCTCCTCGAGCGGCGGGGCGGGCGTGGAGGGTGCCACGGGCGGTGTCAGCGGGCTGTGCACGTGGCGAACGACAAACGACGCGAAGGCGGCTACGATCAACAGCGCGACCACGGTGATCGCAATCATCGCGGCCGTTTCGCCGGGCGTACGCCGCCGCCGCTGGGCGCCGCTGTCGCGCAGGGCGCTGAGCTCGGCGGCCGTCAGGCGCAGACGGTTCGTCGGCTCGGCCGGCAGGGCGCTGTGCACCGGCGGCTTGCCGGCCAGACAGCGGTCCATGTCGGTCAACAGCTCTTTCCAGGTGGAGTATCGCTCGGCGCGGTCGCGGGCCAGCATGCCGCCGAGCAGGGCGACGACGTTGGCGGAGATCTGCGGATTGAGGCTGCGCGGGTCCGGTAGGGGCTCCTCGAACTTGCGGCGAAGCGTTTCCTCCTGCGTGTCGGCCGCGTAGGGAAGCTGGCCGGTGAGCATGTGGTAGAGGGTGGCGCCGAGGGCGTAGATGTCCGACCGGCAGTCAAGGTCGTCGCGTCCCTCCGCCTGCTCGGGGCTCATGTAGTTCGGCGTGCCTGCGACCCTCGGCTTGGCGTCCACCGCACCGGCGGTTTGCACGGAATGGGCGAGGCCCAGGTCGGCCAGCTTGGGCTCTCCGTGGGCGTCCACGAGGATGTTGCCGGGCTTGATGTCACGGTGGAGCAGTCGATGTTCCGTCCACGCGTATTCGAGCGCCCGCGCGATCTTCCGGACGATCTTCAGCGCCTCGCGTTCCGGGATGCGCCCATGGGCCGCCAGCCGGCGGTCAAGCGCCTCGCCGTTGACGTAGCTCATCGCGAGGTAGAGGTAGCCGCCGTCCTCCCCCGCCTCGTGGGCGGTGACGATGTTGGGATGCTCCAGCCGTGCGAGCGTTCGCACCTCCTGGATGAACCGCTGCTTGTCCTCTTCGCTGCGGGCATGGCCGGCGAGAATCTTCAGGGCGACCATGCGATCCATCGACAGCTGTCGGGCGAGGTAAACCTCGCCCATGCCGCCGGTGCCGATCAGGCGGTCGATCTTGAAGCCCCCAATCGTCACCCCGGGCCCGAGGCGCGCCTGGGGGACAGTCACCGACGTGTTGCACGCCGGGCACCTGACCTCCTGCCCTGCCGCCGAGGCGTCGATCGCCAGCTTGCTTTGGCAGGCTGGACACCGGAAACTGATCTCCATTCAGGCTGGGCTCGCTTTTAGCGTGGCCCTGATAGTAGGGGACCGCTGGGGCTCCATCAACCCTTCCGGTCGGGACCGCGGGTTGGACGGCGCGAACAGCCATGAACATTAAAGTGTTGGAAGCGGCCTTGCGCGCTGCCGGCTACGTTACCGGCGTCGCTGGTGCCCTCCTGACTGCCCGGGCCGGCGCCGATGGGACTGCTCGCCGGATCGGTTTTGTTCTGCTGATTTTGATGTTCGCGGCCTTTCTTGCGGCGATGTCGCTGCGGGTTGCGGACCAATGGCTTTCGGTTCAACGGCGGGTGCGCGGCGTCCGGATTCGTTCCTCCGAACAACGCCGGGACGGCGAGCAGGGCCGACAGAGCCGCTAGCATGCGGCGACGGTTCATGGTTGGCCCCATAGCCCCAAGGCGGGGCGCGGACATGAAGCGCAGGCCCGGCTGTTCGGCGAACGCCGGGGACCGGCTATTCGACGGACGAGAGGCGCCGCCGGAACGAGTCGGCCATGCCGCTGAGGAGGCTGTACATGGCCGGCACCAGTCCCAGCGTCAGCAGCGTGGCCGAGGTCAGACCGAACATGACGGCGACCGCCATCGGGGCCCACCAGGCGCTGGATTCGGACCCGGTGACCAGCCGCCACGGCCACGTGTGGATGTCCAGACTCCACCCGACCGCCATCGGAAACAGCCCGAGCACCGTGGTCGCCGCGGTGAGCAGGACGGGGCGCAGCCTACGGACACCGGCGACGACGATCGCCTGGTGGCGGTCCATGCCCTGTGCCCGGAGCTGTCGGATGCAGTCGATCAGCACGATCGCGTTGTTGACGACGAAGCCGGCCAGCGTGATGACGCCCAGACCCGTCATGATGATGCCGAACTTCATCCGGCGGAGGATCAGGCGCCACATCACGCCGACCAGCGACAGCAGGACCGAGGAGAAGACAATGCCCGGGATTAAAACGGAGTTGAACTGGAGGACCAGGATCACGAGGATCGCCGCGCTGGCGACCATGAACGCGTGGAGCAGAAACCGGGCCGACTGCTGCATCTGGCGGTTCTCGCCGGTGAAGGCGACCGCGCACCCCGGCGGCACCGGCACGGCGGCCACCCGCGCCTTGACGTCGCGCAGGATCCGGTCCACGCCCCGGCCGGCGTCGTTGCCGCTGATCTTGATGACGCGCTTCTGGTCCTTGCGCTGGATGGCGACGCGGCCGGCCGCGTAGCGGAACGTCCCCAGCGACGTGATCGGGACGGCGGCGCCAGACGGCGTCGGGATGCGCAACCGTTCCGTCCAGTCGAGCGTGGCGCGCTGGTCCGCGGGCAGGCGGACGGTAATGTCGTACTCCTCGGTCTCGCCCCGGAAGCGCCCCGCCTCGACGCCGTAGAGCGCCATGCGCAGGAACGTCCCGATCGACCGCGTGTCGCCGCCCAGCATCGCGGCCCGCTCGCGGTCGACGTGGAACTGGAGTTCGGGCAGCGCGTCCTCGAAGTCGTCGCGGAGGTCCACCAGCCCGGGGACGTCGGCGACGGCGCGGGCGATCTCGACGCCACGTTCGGCCTGTTCCACCGTGCGAGACGACGCCGCGACGGCCGCCGCCTCCCGCAGCCGAAGAATTGCCTCCTCCACCTCGAGCTGGATCGTCCGCTCCATCTCGTCGAGGTCCGCCCGAGCCGATTCGAGGATAAAGCCGAAACAATGTCAACCGGCCGGGGGCGCGCCGGGCGGCGCGCGCGGCCGGTTGACTTCCGGCGGCGGGGCGGGGAACCTGTCGCGTTTTCGGGATTTCGTGTGAACCGTTCCGTTCCAACCCATCCACGTCTCTCGGCGTACGTGTTCGAGCACCGGGGCGCGGTGGCGCTGTCGGTGGCGTGCGTGATCGCCGCGGTGTCGGCGCAGACCTATGCCCCGGTGGTGATCCGCGGGATCGTGGACGGGCTGGCGGCGGGCGCGCTGGATCGGGCCGGCTTGTGGCGGGGAACGGCGCTGTTTCTGGCGGTGACGCTGGCCGGCGGCGCGGCGTCGCTGTGGATGCGCGGCGTGCCGCTGCGCATGAGCCACCGGGTGGAGCGGGCGCTGCGGCGGGACCTGTTTCGGCATCTGGCGACCCTCGACCCTGGGTTCTACCGGTCCATACGGACCGGCGACCTGATGACGCGGATGGTGTCCGACGTGGCGATGGTCCGGGAGTTCGTCGGCCAGGGCATCCTGCAGGGCGTGCGCTCGGCGGTGGCGGCCATCGTGGCGTTCGGGGCGATGCTGGCGACCAGCCCCCGGCTGATGCTGGTGATGGCCGCGCTGTATCCTCCGCTGATCCTGGTCTTTTTTCTTCTGCTCGGGCTGATCCGCCGCCGCCACGAGGCGGCGCAGGAACAGCAGGCCGAGTTGTCCAACCACTGCCAGGAGACGTTCGCGGGGTTGCGGACGGTCCGGGCGCTGGCGGTGGAACACCTGCGCGAGGCGGCCTTCGAGCGCCACAGCCGGGAGGCGGCCCGGCGCAACCTGGCGCTGGCGTGGGTTCAAAACCCGTTGTGGCCACTCTTCGGGTTCGCCTTTGCCGCCAGCTCGCTGGCGCTGGTCCTTGTGGGGGGGCGGATGATCATGACGGGCCGGCTCACCATCGGGACCCTGGTCCAGTTCCAGCAGTACCTGCTCTACCTGCAGTGGCCGATGCTGGCCATCGGCTGGACGGCCAGCCTCATCCAGCGCGGCCGGGCCTCGTGGCGGAGGCTCTCGGAGATTCTGGAACGGGCGCCGGTCATCTGCGACGGCCCGCGCACCGACGGGTCACTCCGGGTGGTGGAGGGGGACATCGAGTTCGACGGCGTGTCGGTCGTCGTCGAGGGCCGGCCGCTGCTGCGGGACGTGCGACTGCGCATCCCGGCGGGGCGGGTCGTCGGCATCACAGGGCCGACGGCGGCCGGCAAGACGCTCCTCGCCTCGCTGCTGCCGCGCCTGCTCGACCCGAGCGAGGGCGCCGTCCGGATCGGGGGCCGCGATGTCCGCGAGTACCCGCTTGCGACGCTGCGGGCGGCGTTTGGCGTGGTGCTTCAGGAGCCGGTGCTGTTTTCCGACACGCTCGCGGGCAACCTGGCCTTCGGCCTGGAAGGGGCGGAGGACGAATGGCTCCGCCGCGTCGCCTGGCTGGCGCACCTGCACGAGGATGCGCAGGAGCTGCCACAGCAGTACGAGACGCTGGTGGGGGAACGCGGCGTGACGCTGTCCGGCGGTCAGCGCCGCCGGGCGGCGCTCGGCCGGGCCCTTGCGCGCCGGCCGCGTTACCTGGTGCTCGACGACGTCTTTTCGGCGGTGGATACGCAGACGGAGGCGGCGATCCTCGCCAAGCTCGGACCGGTGCTGCGGGAGGGGACGGCGCTGGTCGTCAGCCATCGTGCCTCGACGCTGCGCCGGACCGATTTCATCGTCGTCCTCGAGGAGGGCCGCATCACGGCCGTCGGCCCCCATGACGAGCTGATCGCGCGGCCGGGCTATTATCGCGACCTCGTCCGCCGCCAGGAGCTGGAGGCCCGGCTGGAGGAGCCGGCATGATCGAGGACGCCGTCGCGCTCCATCGCCGCGGGGCCACCGCCCGGCTGCTCGCCCGCGCACTGCGCTATGCTCGGCCGTACGCCGGCCATGTTCTTGTCTCGATCGCGCTGCTGATGCTGGTCTCGGCCGCCATCAATGCCCTCCCGCTGTTGATCCGCCGCGCGATCGACCGCCGCATCCTGGCGGCGGAGCTGCCGGTGGGCGTGCGCTGGAGCGGACTCGTTCAGGACGCCGCCTGGTTCCTCGTCCTGGCCGGCGGCGCCTTCGTGCTCCGCTTTCTGGAGAGCATGCTGACGGCGTGGATCGGCCAGCGCATCGTCCATAACGTGCGGATGGATGCCTTTCGCCGGGCGCAATCGCTGGACATGGCCATGCTCGATCGCACCCCCATAGGGCGCCTGATGACGCGCCTGACCTCGGACATCGAGGCCGTTCAGCGGTTCATCACCGAGGGGCTGGTGGGCGGCGTGGCCGACCTCTTCATGCTGATCGGGGTGGTGGGGTTCATGTGGGCGCTCGACCGGCGGCTGGCGGCATGGACGCTGGCGGCCCTGCCGCCGATGGTCGCGGCGTTGGCGTGGGTCAACGTCCGGCTGCGCCGGGCCGGCCGCGAGATCCGCACTCGGGCCTCGGCCCTGAACAGCCTTCTGCAGGAGCAGATCGCGGGGATGACCACGATCCAGTTGTTCAACCGGGAGGAGCACGCCCGCCGCCAGCACGACGAGCGCAACGACGCACTGTTCCGCGCCCATCTGGACGAGGTCCGCTGGTTCAGCCTCTACTGGCCGGTCCTCGAGACCGCTCAGGCGGTCTCCATGGTGCTCGTTCTGGTGCTCGCCGTCGCGGGCCGGTCTTCCGGCGCGGCGGTCTCGGTCGGTGCGCTCGCGGCCTTTCTCGCGTACGTGCGCGAACTGTACCGCCCGATCGGTGCCCTGGCCGACAAGGCCGGCCTCCTGCAGCAGGCCGCCGTCTCCGCCGAACGGCTCTTCGACCTGCTCGACACGCCGGTGACGATCGCCGATCCGCTGGCGGCCGCCGCGCCGGAGATCCCCGACCCACCGGCGGGCGGCCCGGCCATCCGCTTCGACCATGTGTGGTTCGCCTATTCGGGGGAGCACTGGGTGCTGCAGGACGTCGACCTGGACATCCGGCCTGGCGAGTCGGTGGCCGTCGTCGGGACCACCGGCGCAGGAAAGAGCACCCTGGCGGCGCTGCTGGCGCGATTCTACGACGTGACGCGGGGCGCGGTGCGCGTCGGCGGCGTCGACGTGCGCGAAGTGCCCCTGCGCGACCTGCGCCGACGCATCGGCCTCGTACTGCAGGAACCGTTCCTCTTCTCCGGCACCATCGCGGAGAACATCGCGCTGGCCGACCCCGCCCGGCCGCGGGCGGACATCGAGGCGGCCGCCCGTTTTGTCCACGCGCACGAGTTCATCGAGCGGCTGCCCCGCGGGTACGACACGCTGGCGGGAGAGCGCGGCGGCACGCTCTCGGCCGGTGAAAAACAACTGATTGCCCTAGCCCGCATCGCGTTGGCCGCCCCGCCGTTGCTGGTGGTGCTTGACGAGGCGACGTCGAGCGTGGACAGCGAAACCGAACACCGCATCCAGCAGGCGATCCGCCGGCTGATGCGCGGTCGCACGACCCTGGCGATCGCTCACCGGCTTTCCACGATCCGCGACGCCGACCGCATCATCGTGTTGCGGCAAGGGCGCGTCGTTGCGCAGGGGCCTCACGAGGATCTGCTCCGGAGCAGTCCGTACTATCGGCGCCTCTACGAGCTGCTGGGTCTCGATACCGCGACGGCTGCCTGACGCGAGCGGACACCGCCGGCGCGACGGCGCCTACGGATCCCGGACCGTCCAGTGCCGGCCGTCGGGACCGCGAATCACCGCGCCATCTCGCGTCCAGCGGACCACCGCGCCCGGCGCCAACGGCACCTTGCTCTCGCCGCCCGGCACGTCGATGACGAACTGGGGGATCGCCAGGCCGGTCAGCCGCCGCCGCATCATCGCCACGAGTCGGAGGGCGCGCCGGAGGGGGACGCGAAAATGCCCCGCCCCACGCACCGGATCGCAGTGCAGCAGGTAGTACGGGCGTACCCGGATCTCGACCAGGCCGCGGAAGAGATCCTCCAGCGTCCGGGCATCGTCGTTCACGCCGCGGAGCAGAACCGTTTGGTTGCCGACCGGCACGCCGGCGTCGACGAGCCGGCGGCAGGCCTCCGCGGAGGCCGGCGTGATCTCGGCCGGGTGGTTAAAATGCGTGTTGAGCCAGACCGGATGGTGCCGCCGAAGCACCCGGCACACCGACCGCGTGATCCGCGCCGGCAGCAAAACGGGCATCCGAGTGCCAATCCGTATCACGCGGACGGTCGGGACGGCGCGCAGCGCGCCGAGCAACTCATCCAGCCGTCGGTCGGAGAGGCACAGCGGATCGCCGCCAGTGACGAGCGCCTCCCGGACCTCCGGGTGACGCCGCAGCCATTCGGCCGCCCGGGCCGCATCCGCCGCCGCCAGCGTCGCGCCGTTCGCGTTCGTGACCAGTTCGTTGCGACGCGTGCAGTGCCGGCAGCGAACCGCGCACTCGCGCGTGGCGCACAGCGCCACGCGATCCGCATAGCGCCGGATCACTCCGGGCACGACCGTGTGGCCCTCCTCGTCGAACGGATCCGGCGGCAGGCCGCGGTGGCGAAGCTCCTCGCGCAGGGGGACGCACATGCGCACGATCGGGTCGCGCGGCGACCATTCGCGGATGAGCGACGCGTAATACGGCGTGACCGCCATCGGCCATCCCGAGGACTCCGGGTCCGCCGCCCAGGGGACCGGGCCGGCCTTTCCCAGCCATCGGGCCAATTCCTCAGGGGTGCGAAGCCGCGCCCTCATCTGGACCGGCCACGGCGCCCCCGGGCTGACCCGGCGGGGCGTCCGCGACATTGACCGGATACGGCCGGCGGCGGTCCGTCTGGTCATGGCGCAGCGGTGCTCCGGGGAACGTCGGGCGCCGCCGCGGAGGCCGCGTCGTCCGCCTCCTCCTGTTCCACTTGGAGCCAGGCGGCGGCGGAGCGGTTCGACGCCAGCTCGCGGGCGCGGATTTCCCAGAACCCACTCTCGTCGTTGGGGGCGATCTCGATCATCAGGTTCAGCTCACCGTCCCGCGTGGCGTGCCATCCAGTCCATTCGGCCTCGCGTCCGGCGGAGTCGCGGACCTCCACCCGGAGCGGCACGACGGCCGGAACGGGGGTGCCGACGTCGTCCTCGACGCGGATCGTCAGGGGGGCGGTGCCGCCGCGCCGCGCGACGGCCGGCGCGACGATCCGTACGCACGCGATCGGCCGGTCGACCACCATCCAGATCCGTCCCTTCGCACGGACCGAACTCGTGGCGAAAGACGAGGTCGCCGCCGCGTTCCTCGGCGGCCACGGGCAGATGCGCGACGAGATCGTAGACGTGGCCGCCCGTCCGGCGAAGACGCACCTCCGCGGATTGGGGCACACCGTCCTCCATCACCAGGCCGTGCCGGCCGACGTAGGTTCCGTATTGCCGGAGGTCGTTCACCGCGAACACGTAGTCCGTGGCTCCGTATTGCCGCAGGCGGGGCACGACGGTCGGCGACGAGGTGCGCAGCCGCGCCGGGTGTCGGCTGCCGAGGGCCTCGGCAAGGCGGCGGCCCTTTTCCACCATGGCGGCGTGTTCCTCGCTGGCACGCCCCGTCCGGGGAACGATGGGGATGCGCAGGTCGGCCTCGACGGCCGGTGACAGTCGCTCGTCGCCGATGACCAGCCCGCCGCGCCGGCGGAAGTCGGCGATGCGGTCGACGATCGTGCGGGGTAGCACGTCGCAGTCGGGAAGCGCGAGCACCGAAATGCCGTCGAGGCCGTCGCGCGCGATCGTCTCCTCGTACAGGATGCGGGGCGACAGTTGCGCGTAGGTCAGGATGTGCCATGCGGTGCCGGCCCAGCCCTGCCCCCAGCCGTAGGTGCCACGGCCGGCGAACATCTGCGAGGTGAAGCTCTCTAGCATCCCCGAGGGCGCCGGGGCGTCGGGGATCTGCAGCAGCGCCGGCCCGAGCGGCTCGAGCACCTCGCGCAGCAGGCGGCGCAGTTCGTGCTGGGTCTCCGGATGCGTCAGCCGATAAGGCCCGCGGACACCGGGGCAGGGGACCAGCGACTGCCAGCCGTGGTACATGATGCCGGCGACCGGCCGCGCGATCTTCACCCAGAAACACTCGCGCAGGTGCATCGGCGCGATCGTCAGGAAGGCGGCGTCGGGTTCGATGTCCTCCCACGGCGAGAGCGCCGCCGCCCGCGCGGCCGAATCCGCATTGGCCGGCGCGAGCGCGGCGCGCCGGACGGCGCGGTCCGGCGCCGCGTCGGTGGACAGCAGGCAGGGACCGAATCGTCCGTTCGATACGATCGAGGCGCCCGCCAATTGCAGGTGCAGGCCGTTCGGACCGGCGTCGCGCAACGGGTCGTCGGGGAGAACCAACCAGCAGGCGATCACCCTGGGCCCCGAGGCCTGCGCACCCTGGTAACGCGCGGTCCACGGTTCGCAGGCCGCCCACGACAGCGCAGCCAGCAGCGGGAGGATGAGGCCGGCAAGGGATTCAGCCTTCATGGGCCCATCATGATACCTTCGCCGGGGCCGCGAAGCCAGCGGCAGTTTGACAACCGCCGTGCGGACTGGTCTATTGTCCGGTCGGAACGCGCGGCGGCGCCGGCCTGCGGGCCGGCGGCCGAACTGGCTCCCGACGTGGGGGTATAGCTCAGTTGGGAGAGCGCTTGAATGGCATTCAAGAGGTCAGGGGTTCGACTCCCCTTACCTCCACCATTGGGGCCGGTGCGGCGACCGCTCCGCGCGCGGGGAGGTGAGCCGTGCGCGTTCCCGCGCGGTTCGTTGCGGGGTGGATGGCGGCCATGACGGCGGCAGGATCGGCGGCCGAATCCGCCGGACAAGGGCGACGGCGTCCGGCGGATCACGAACGTCCGGCCGCGCCTGGAGGTGTACTCTCCGGCCGACCCGTGCGGTACGGCGGTGCTGGTCTGTCCCGGCGGGGGCTACAATATTCTCGCCATTTCGCACGAGGGCACGGACGTTTGCCGCTGGCTCAACGGCCTGGGGGTGACGGCCGCGTTGCTGCACTACCGCGTGCCGAATCTGCGCGACGCCGCGTTCACGGACGCGCAGCGAGCAATGGGCCTGCTGCGGCGGCGGTCGGCGGAGTTCGGAATCCGCCCCGACCGGATCGGCCTCCTCGGCTTCTCCGCCGGCGGCCACCTCGCCGCTCGGGTGTGCGCTCACGATGGGCCGAGAATGTACGCGCCCGTCGACGACGCCGACGAGGCGCCCGCCCGGCCCGATTTCGCGGTGCTGATCTACCCCGCTTACCTGGCCGACACCAACTCGCCCGGCGGCGTTAGCGCGACCCTGCCGGCCGGAGCGCACTGTCCGCCCACCTTCCTCGTCCACGCGGCCGACGACCGTAGTTCGCCCGCCAACAGCATCTCCTGGTTCCTGGCGTTGCGCGGGGCCGGAGTGCCGGCCGAGATGTACGTGTACGAGTCCGGTGGCCATGGGTTCGGCATGAAAACGTCGGTGCCGCCGACGCTGCGCGAGTGGCCCGAGCGGTGCGCGGAATGGATGCGCGACCGCGGTCTGGTGCCCGCCCTGCCGCCATGATCCGGAGAAAGACGACCACGGGCGCTGGCCCCGCCGTTTGCAGCAGGTGGCCATCGGCAGTGGCGCTGCGCGGGTGGCGCGACCGCAGCGGCGCACGGGTGGCCGGGTGGCGCCTGTCCCTGAATCGTCACAGGCCAGAACGCAAGCCGGTCCGATGAGCCCTGCCGCCTCCATGTCTCCGCGGGAACGGTTGCGCGTCACGCTGGCGGGGGGGATGCCCGACCGCGTCCCCGTCTCGCCGTTCGTCCAAGAGGAATACCTGGCGTTCTGTTATCCGGACCGCCCCACGGCGGACCGGGTGGTGGATGCGACCCGGCTGGCGGAGGCGCTGGATTTCGACCTGATGGCGCATCCGCGCACCCTCGAGCCTCCGCATTTTTCCGCCGGAGCCGGCCGGGGTGGGAGGTGCGTCCGGAGCGGGCCGAGGAGGACGGCATGCAGGTGCAACGGCTCCGGATCCGCACGCCGTCGCATGAGCTGGTGCGTAAGGACCGCCGTCCCCTGGCCGGCGCGGCGACGGCGGGGGTGAGCTGGACGCCGGTGCGGCCGCTGCTGGCCGACGCGAACGACCTCGCCGTCTTACTGGAACGGATGCCGCCGCCGGACGACGCGGGTCGCCGCGAGATGAAGGAGACGATCGCCGGCTGGCGCGCCGTTCTCGGCGAACGCGGCATCGTGGCGCCATGGGGATTCGCCGGCGTGTTCAACGCGGCGGCGGAACCGGTCGGCATGGACCGGCTCTACGCGATGCCCTTCGAGGAACCGGACGAGTATGCGGCGCTGATGGAGGGGCTCGCCGCGGCCGAGGCCGACTACAACGCCGTGCTGGCCGCCGCCGGCGCCGCCGCCGTCGGCATCCAGGGCCACATCGCCGGCGGCCAGTCGGTCGGCCCCGATTTCTTCCGGGAACGTGTCCTGCCATGGGAACGCCGCGTGGTCGGGGCCATTCACGCGGCCGGGGCCTTCACCGTGTACCACAACTGCGGCCACGCGCGTTCCCTGTACGAGGTCTATCGCCAGCTGGGGATGACCGCGTAGGAGACGGTCGCCGAGCCGCCGCGGGGCGACAACACCCTCGAGGAGGCGAAAGCCATGCTTGGCGACCGGATCGTGCTGATCGGCAACCTCGAGCAGGTCGGGTTTCTGAAGCGAGCCACCCCCCGCGAGGTCGCCGAGCGGACGCGACGGATGGTTCGAGTAGGCAAACCCGGCGGCCGCTACATCGCCGCCGCCGCAGACTTCATCGAGCGCGGAACCCCGCTGGGCAACCTGCGCGCGATGATCGAGGCGGCGAAGGACGAGGGAGACCACGGATCACGATGGTGCGCCTGCCGCGAATCGAACGCGGAACCTTCAGCTCCGGAGGCTGACGCTCTGTCCAATTGAGCTACAGGCGCGCGCCGCCCTGGGCCCGCTCGGGCCGGGCAGGCGCCAGGATGCCATTCGGGCCCCGGAAAGGCAACCGTGCCCCGCGCCGCCGCCCCTCGGCCGCTCGGATTGAGGAGCGGCCGGCGGCGGGGGATACTCCAGGGGGCCCGGCCCGCGGCCGGGGCGTGCGTCCGATGGGCGGAATCTCCCGCGACACGATCGAACTGATCCGGCGACGATGCGACATTGTCGAGGTCGTCGGCGCGTACCTGCCCCTGCAACGAGCGGGCGCGGCCTTCCGGGCCCTGTGCCCCTTCCACAAAGAGAAGACGCCATCCTTTTACGTCAACCCCGTCCGCCAGATCTTTCACTGCTTCGGATGCCACGCCGGCGGCGATGTGATCCGCTTCGTGATGGAGTACGAGCGGCTCGATTTCCTCGCCGCGGTGCGGCTGCTCGCCGAGCGGGCGGGCGTGGCGGTCCAATTCGACGATCGAGACCGCCCGGAGCGTTCACGCCGCGAGCTGCTCCTCAAACTGCACGAAGCGGCGGTCGAATTTTTCCGCGAGCGGCTGCGTACCGGGCCCGGCTCGGAGGAGGCGCGCGCCTATCTGAAGGCCCGGCGTCTCGAGGGCGAGGCCGAACGCCGGTTTCGGATTGGCTGGGCGCCCCCGGGCGGCGCGGACCTCGTCGAGTGGGCCCGTCGCCAGGGGTGGGCCCTGGACCTCCTGATCGAGGGAGGACTCGCCGTCGCGGGCGACCGGGTCCGCGACCGTTTCGTGGGGCGGCTCATGTTCCCGATTTGCGACGAGCAGGGACGCCCGATCGGCTTCAGCGGCCGCCTCGTGCGAACGGACGAGTCCGGCGCCAAGTACGTCAACACGCCCGAGACGCCCCTGTTCCACAAGGGGCGGATCCTTTTCGCGCTCGACAAGGCGCGCCGGGCCATCCTCGAACGCCGGCGGGCCGTGTTGTGCGAGGGCCAGATCGACGCCCTCCGCTGCCACCTGGCCGGCCTGGACCATGTCGTCGCGGCGCAGGGGACGGCCGTGACAGAGGACCAGGCGAGGCTGCTCAAGCGCCACGCAGACGAGGTCATCGTGATGCTCGACGCCGACGAGGCTGGCCGCGAAGCGGCCATCCGGTCCGCGCGCACGCTGCTGGCCGCCGACCTGGCGGTCCGGCTGGCGCCGCTGCCGCCGGGCGAGGATCCCGATTCGCTCATCCTCGGACGGGGCGTCGGGGCGCTGCAGGAGATCCTCGACCACGCCGAGTCGGCGGTGGACTTCGTTGCACGGGTCGCCCGGGACCGGGGCGAACTGTCCGGCGACGCGGGCCGCATTCGGACGACGGAGCGGCTGTTGGAGATCATCGGGTCCGCCTCGTCGGCGGTCCTTCGCGATCAGCTCCTCGTCCAGGCGGCCGGCCGGATGGGAGTTCCCGTCGCCGCGATGCGCCGTGAACTCGAGGGGCGGGCGCACCGCCACCGCCGGCCGGCAAACGGCGCGCCTCCGGCCGGCGAAACGGCGCCGGCGGAAGCCGAACCGGCCCCCGAGGAGCTGTGGCTGGCCGAGATCGCCGTGCACCGCCCCGAGTGCCGGCCGCTCATCCGGGATCGCCTGCGCCCTCGGCTGATCCGCCATCCGCTGGTCCGGCGCGTCATCGAGCTGGCGCTCGATGCCGGCGACGGGCCCGTGACCTGGCCCGCGGACGAGCGCTCGGACGCGTTCGAACGGTTCGTGGCGGCCGTTGAAATGTCCGACCGCGCGCTTCGGTTGGAGGGCGAGGACGCCTCCGCCGTCCGCGCCACGCAGGACTGCATCCTGCGGCTATGGATCCGGGACCGCGAGCGCTGCCGGCAGGAGGCGGCGTCGCGGATGGCCTCGGCACCGCCCGAGGAACGGCCTCGCTGGCTGGAGGTGTGCCAGCGGCATCTTCGCGAGATCGCCATGCTCAAGCGAGGCTGGGAGGTGGCGCACCCCTTGTTCGACCTGATGGAATAGGACCCGGCTTTCCCCGCCCTGCTGGAGTACCCGCCGTCCGACTTTCGCCCAGCCGCCTTCACCAATAGGATGCGCGCGGGATGTGCGGCCGGTACAGCCTGGCGCTTCGCGCGCGCGACCTCGTCGAGGTATTTGGGCTCAACGCCGTCGATCCGTCGGCGCCCGACCGTCCCCGCTACAACATCGCGCCCGGCCAGACCGTTGCGGTAATATCCGCCGCCGGCCCGTCGCGTTGGCTGGGCGGCGCGATCTGGGGTTTGCCCGCCGCCGGCGGCGGCTCTCGCCCGCTGATCAACCTCCGCGCCGAGAGCCTCCGCGACGGCGCGTTTCCGCTGGCGCGGTACTTGCGGAACCGACGGTGCGCGGCCCCGGCGGACGGCTTTTTCGAATGGCAGCCCGGCGGACGTCATCGTCGGCCGTGGCACATCCGGCGCCGCGATGGCCGCCCCTTCCTGATGGCGGCGGTCTGGACGGATTCGCCCGATCCGCCAGGGCGGCGTGTCGCGATCCTCACGACGGAGCCCAACGCCGTCGTCGCGCCGATCCACCGGCGGATGCCTGTGGTGCTCCCGCCCGCGCTGGTCGACGCCTGGCTCGACGCCGCGGTCCGTCTGGACGACCTGTCTCTCTGCTGGCTGGCGCCTTCGCCGGCGGAGGCGTGGGTCGCCGTTCCCGTCTCGCCCCTCGTCAACCGCCCCGACCGCGATGACCCGGACTGCGTCCGCCCCATCCCTGCGCCGGGCGAGCTATTCTGAACGGGCTCCATTTGCACAAAATGACCCTTCGTTTGGATCCGGGCGACCTTGCATCGCCCAGCGAATCCCGGCGGCATGGGCGCGAAGGAACGGCTCCGGACCGGCTCGGAAGGGTCGTTCGCGGGGAGCACGGGATGACGAACAAACGGATCGAGGCGGCGTATCGATTAGCGAGGGAACGGTACGGGGACATCGGGGTGGACACCGAGGCGACCCTTGGCCGGCTGGCGAGGATTCCGATCTCGATGCACTGCTGGCGGGGCGACGACGTCGGCGGCTTCGAGAACTTCGACGGCGGCCTCGGCGGCGGGCTGGCCGCGACCGGCAATTATCCGGGCAAGGCGCGGACGCCGGACGAGTTGCGGGCCGACGCAGAGAAGGCGTTCTCCCTGATCCCCGGCCGGCACCGGTTCAACCTGCATGCCTTCTATGCCGAGTTCCGCGGCCGCAAGGCGGACCGCGACGCGATCGAGTTCCGCCACTTTCGCGGATGGTGGACTGGGCGAAGTCGCTTGGGATCGGGCTCGACTTCAATCTGACGTGCTTCTCCCATCCAAAGGCCGCCAGTGGGTTCACGTTGTCGCACCCCGACCGGGATATCCGCCGATTCTGGATCGGCCACTGCGTGGCCTGCCGGCGGGTCGGTGCGGCGATGGGTCGGGCGCTGAACAACCCGATGGTCACCAATATCTGGATCCCCGACGGGATGAAGGACACGCCGGCGGACCGCTCCGGCTTTCGCGACCGGCTGCAGGAGTCTCACGACGAGATCCTGGACGCGAAGGTGGACACTCGTCACAACCTCGACGCCGTCGAGGGCAAGCTGTTCGGGCTCGGCTGCGAGAGCATGACGGTCGGCTCGCACGAGTTTTACCTCGGCTACGCCGTGCGGCGGCAGATCCTCTACACGCTGGATTCTGGCCACTGTCATCCGACCGAACAGGCGCGGACAAGATCTCGTCGGTGTTGCGGTACATGCCCGGCCTGCTGCTGCACGTCAGCCGCGGCGTGAGGTGGGACAGCGACCACGTCGTGGCGCTCAACGACGAGCTGCGGTCGATCGCGGAGGAGCAGGTGCGCGGCGACGCGCTGGATCGCACGCACATCGGCCTGGACTACTTCGACGCCAGCATCAATCGGATCGCCGCGTGGGTGATCGGCACGCGCAACGTGATCAAGGCGCTCCTGCTGGCGCTGTTGGAGCCCCGCGCGACGCTGCGGCGGATGGAGCTGGCCGGCGACTACACCGGGCGCCTGGCGCTGCTGGAGGAACTCAAGACGCTGCCGACCGGCGCGGTCCGGGACGAGTACTGCCGGCGCCAGGGGGTGCCGGTGGGCGCGGCGTGGTTGGACGAGGTGCGGGCCTATGAAAAGGCCGTGCTCGCGCGCCGGGCTTGAGGCGCGGCGGCCGGCCGGGAGGACGCGGAGATGGAATCGGCGACGAATCCGGCACTAAGCGTGGCGATCTTCACCCTCGGCGGGCTGGCAGGCGCGGTCTTTTACTTGCCGTTCAAGAGGGCCCGCCAGTGGGCGTGAGAGAGCTACTGGCTGGTCTACGCGATCGCGGGGCTGGTGGTCGTGCCGTGGATCCTCCCGATGACGACCTCGCCGAACACGCTCTCGGTGCTGCGGCAGGGACCGGCGGGGGTGATCAGGCGGTGTTTCATGTACGGCGCGATGTGGGGCGTCGGCGGTTTGACGTGGGGTCTGATGATCCGCTATCTCGGCATCGGCCCGGCGATCGGCTGCGGGCTGTGCTCCGCCGCCGGCACGCTTGTGCCTCCGATCCTGGAGGGCAACCTCGGCAGGCTCTACGGCACGCCGGCGGCCAACGCGTCGCTGCTGGGGGTGGCCGTCTCGCTGGCCGGCATCGTGCTGGTGGGCACGGCGGGCATGTCGAAGGAGGCCGAGCTGCCGGAGGAGCAGAAGAAAAAAGCGGTGGCCGAGTACAACTTCCGCAAGGGAATCCTCGTGGCGATCTTCTCCGGCCTGATGAGTTCCGAGATGAGCGTCGGCCTGCAGGGCGGCAAGGCGATCGAGGAGTTGACCCGCACCGTCGAGCCGGCCACCCCATTGACCTGGAGCGGCATGCCCGTGCTGGTGGTGGTGCTCCTCGGCGGCTTTGTCGTGAACGCCCTCTGGTGCCTCCATTTGGACGTGAACAACAGGACGCTGGGCGACTACGCGAAGCCCGGCGCCCCGATCGCCGCCAACCTATTCCGGGCGGCGTTGGCCGGCGCGATCTGGTGCGCGCAATTCATCTGCTTTAAAACGGGCGAGTCGGCGATGGGCTCCATGGCCTGCATCGGCTGGGCGGTGCTGATGGCCAGCGCGATCGGCTTCAGCACCCTGCTGGGCATCGTACTGGGCGAATGGAAGGGCACCGGCCAGCGGACCCGGTCCCGCCTCGCGGTGGGGTTGATCCTGCTGCTGGGCTCGACCATCCTGGCCGGCTACAGCGGGCGCCTCGTGCAACGGAGCGCGCCGCCGGCTACCGAAACGCCCGCCGTGGAGCCCTGACCGGCTTCGGGCCTGTCCAAACCTTGGAAGCTTTGGCCGGCCTTGGGTCCAAACCTTGGATGGCCGGCGCGGACAGAACGACGAAAGGAGAGCGGACCATGGCGGATCGAGTGTACCTGGGCGTCGACCTCGGGGCCGAAAGTGGGCGGGTCATTGCGGGCGTTTGGAACGGCCGGAAACTCCGTCTGGAGGAGGTCCACCGGTTTCCGAACGGGCCGGTCCACCTGGCCGACTCCATACGATGGGACGTCCTGCGCCTGTGGGCGGAGGTCCAGAACGGGCTGTCCGCCGCCGCCCGGCGGTATGGCCGCCAGATCGTCTCCGTCGGCGCCGACACCTGGGGGGTGGACTACGTTCTGCTCACCCGCCGCGGGGAGATGCTCGGCCTGCCCTACCACTATCGGGACTCGCGTACGGACGGCGTCATGGCCTCGGCCTTCCGCAAAGTGCCCCGCGCGGAGATCTTCCGGCAGACGGGCCTCCAGTTCATGCAGCTCAACACGCTGTTCCAGCTCATCGCGCACCGCCGGGAGCACCCGGACATGCTCGACCATGCCGACCGCCTGCTGATGATGCCGGACTTCTTCCATTGGGCGATGTGCGGATCGAAGGTCGTCGAGTTCACCGACGGCTCCACGACCCAGTGCATGAGCGCCGGCCGGCGGACGTGGGCGACCGGCCTGCTGCGCGCCTTAGACATCCCCACGCGCATTTTCCCGAAGGTGGTCCAGCCCGGCACCGACCTCGGCGAGCTGCGCCGTTCGGTCGCCGAGCGCACCGGCTTAGATGGCGTCCGCGTCGTCGCGCCGCCCACCCATGACACCGCCTCCGCCGTCGCGGCCGTCCCGACCGACCGCACCGGCTCGGCCGAGTGGGCGTACCTCAGCTCCGGTACCTGGTCCCTGATGGGCGTCGAGGTGCGGCGCCCCGTGATCACCGCCCGGGCCCTCGAGCTGAACGTCACCAACGAGGGCGGCGTCGATGGCACCTACCGGCTGCTGAAGAACATCATGGGCTTGTGGCTCGTGCAGCAGTGCAAACGGGCCTTCGAGGCCGCCGGCCGGACCTACACCTACGCCGATCTCGTCCACGAAGCCGCTGCGGCGCCGGCCCTCCGATCGTTGGTGGACCCCGACGATACCCGTTTCCTCAACCCGCCCGACATGCCCCGCGCCATCCAATCCTACTGCCGCGAAACGGGACAGCCCATCCCCTCGACCGACGGGGCACTGGTCCGCTGCGCGTACGACAGCCTTGCGCTCAAGTACCGGCAGGTGGTCGGGTCGCTGGAGGAACTGACCGGCGGGCGCATCGAGGTGATCCACATCGTCGGCGGCGGCTCGCAGAACGACCTGCTGAACCAGTTCACCGCCGACGCCTGTCAGCGGCCTGTGCTGGCCGGTCCCGTCGAGGCTACGGCGATGGGCAACGTCCTCGTCCAGGCGCGCGCCAGCGGCGAGGTCGGGTCGCTGGCGGAGATCCGCGAGGTCGTCCGCCGGTCGTCGGCGCTTCGATCGTTCGAGCCCGGCGACCCCGGCCCGTGGGACGAGGCCGCCAACCGCATGGAGCGCCTGCGTCGCCGCAAGGAGTCCTGAAGCCCGGGCGAACTTCAAGGATCCCTGGCAGTTCCCCGGCGAGGCGCCCTGATTATTCGCCCTGTCGCAAGGTGGGGCGCTGCGCCGCGACGGCTACACCGTGCCCTCGGGACTCGACCTTGCACGAGCCGCGCGATCGCGATCGGCCCCGGCAAGCCAGGGGCCTGTGGCCGGGGACACAGTTAATAAAGTCCGGCCCCGGGCTCGCTGAGGCTCTGCCATTCGCCCTCGCACAGTTGGTGGCCGCGGCGCCGGGGTTGCGCCGCAGTCCACCGCGAGAGGCCTCGCGCCGCGGCCTCGCTAGCCCACATCCATTCATCCCGTGCCGCTTGATTGCGCCTCCGCTTCGTTCGTAGGATTTCGCGCGCCGAGGATAACCAGGAGGTGCAAACGCAACCGTACGGCATCACGGCGGGCATGGTGTGGGCCGCTCTTGCATTCAGCGGGACGGTGTGGGCGGCGGACGGCGTCGAGGCGGGGCTTGTCCATGTCCGCGGGGAGTGCCGCCAATAGCATCCGTCGACCCTCGACGTGCAAGGGCCGGAGGCCGACGAGACGGGCACATCGCCCAATCCGTTTCTCGATTATCGATTGACGTGGCGGCTGACCGCGCCCAGCGGAGGCCGCGAGGTCGCCGTGCCGGGATATTTTGCGGCGGACGGCCGCGCGGCGGAAAGCGGTGCGACCCGCGGGAACCGGTGGCGCGCGCATTTTGTCCCCGACCAGTCGGGGCGGTGGACGTGGCGGCTGGAGTTCGTCCAGGGGCCGGGCATCGCCGTCTCCGATGACCCCGGGGAGCCTGTGGCGGGGCCGCATGGGGCGGGCGGCGCGTTTAAGGTGGCGCCGGCGGCCCTTTCCGACGATCCTATCCGCCGCCGCGGCCGCCTGACGCCGGCTGGCGGCCGGTACCGGCGTTTCCTCGGCGACGGCTCGTGGTTCTTGAAAGCGGGCGCCGCCTCCCCCGAGACCCTACTGGCGTACCGCGACTTCGACGGCACCGAGGCGCGCAAATCCTCGGCCGCTCCGCTGAAAACATAGGCGCCGCACCCTGGCGACTGGCAGCCCGGCGATCCCGTCTGGCGCGGCGAGCGCGGCCGTGGCCTGATCGGGGCCTTCAACTACCTGGCCGCCGTTGGCGTCAACGGCGTCTCCTTCCTCACCAACAATGCGGGCGGCGACGGCGACAACGTCTGGCCGTTCGCCGCCCGCGACGACAAGCTGCACTACGACTGCGGACGGCGGCCGCCTGGGCGTGGAGCGGAAGCTCTACCTCCGCGAGATCGTCGCCCGCTTCGAGCATTTCCTGGCCGTCACGTGGAACCTTGGAGAGGAGTGCTCGTTGAGCACCGACGAGATCGCCGCGATGGCCCGCCACCTCCGGCAGCTCGATCCCTACGGCCACCTCGTTGTCGGCCACACCTTCCCCGACCAGCAGGACGCTGTCTACCGCCCCCTGCTCGGCCGCGCGGACGTCGTTACGGGGGTCTCGCTCCAGAACGGCTGGTCCGCCGCCCACCGCCAGACCTGGACTTGGATCGTCGAGTCCGAGCGCAGCGGCCATCTGTGGGTGGTGGCCAACGACGAGCAGAACCCCGCCGATCTGGGCGTGCCCCCCGACGAGGGCTGGAAGGGGTTCGACGGGCTTGCCCGCGGCGAACGCGGCCGACCCTACACCCGCCACGACATCCGCAAGCGCTGCCTCTGGGGCACCCTCATGGCTGGTGGGGAGGGCGTCGAGTACTTCTTCGGGTACCGCCTGCCGGAAAACGACCTGAATTGCGAGGATTTCCGCAGCCGCGAAGGCGCCTGGCGCGACGCCGCCTTGGCGCGCGCCTTCTTCCGCGACCACAAGGTGCCGTTCTGGGAGATGCGGAACGCGGACGAACGGGTCGGCAACCATCGCCGCGGCGACGGCGCCTATTGCCTTTCGAAGCCCGGCCTCGCCCACGTGGTCTACCTGCCAACGGGGGGTACGGTGCGCCTCGACCTGTCGGACGACCCGACGGAGTACGACGCCGGATGGTACGACCCCCGCGCCGGCGGCCCGCTCCGGCCCGTCGCGCCGGCGCGAGTGCGCGGGGGAGGGGTTGTTGAGATTGGGCCTCCGCCGGCCGATCCACCGGAGGACTGGGCGTTTCTATTGCGCAGGACCGGAGGGTGAGAACCGTCCGCAGGGGGGGGCGTCGGTCACACTTCCGGCGGACGTTCCCGGAACGCGAGGACAGGGTCGAGGCTCTCGGCGCCGCAGAGCAGCATCGCGAGGCGGTCCACGCCGAGCGCGATCCCCGCGCAGCGGGGCAGGCGGCCGAGGCAGGCGAGAAACGCATCGTCCAAGGGATGAACCTCGTCGCCCGCGGCCTGCCGTTGCGCCGCCCACTCCGCGTACCGCTGCTCGTGCTCGGTGCGATCGGTCAACTCGTCGTAGGCGTTGGCCACCTCCACCCCATCGAGGTAGAGCTCGAATCGCTCCGCCCGCGGCGGGGGACCGGGTGCGGTGCGGGCGAACGCGGCCCGCTGCGGCGGATATCCGGTCAACGCCACCGGCCGATCGCGCGGAAGTGCCGGCTCGACCTTCCCGACGAGGTCGAGGTCGAACCGGTCCTCGTCCCACGCCGCGAGCGGATCCCACCCCGCCCAGCGGCGGAACGCCTCCGCGACCTCGAGCTTCGCCCACGGCGCGGTGAGGTCCGTTTCGCCCTCCCCGCGCCGGATCACGTTCCGGCCGGTCGCCCGCACCGCGACGAACGGCAGCAGTTCGCGCAAGTCCCGTTCGATCTCGTCGAGGCCGGCGCCAGCGCGGTACCACTCAAGCATCGTGAACTCGGGGTGGTGCAGCGGGCCCGTCTCGCCGGCGCGGAAACAGGGCCCGATCTGGACCAGCCGCGGCCAGCCCTCGGCCAGCAGCCGCTTCATGTGCAGTTCCGGCGAGGTGCGCAGCCAGCCGCCGCCGGCGGGCACGGCGCGGATGTGTGGCTCTAACACCGGGGTCGTCACGCGTACCGGTGTCTCCACCTCGAGGAAGTCGCGGTCGTGGAAAAACTCCCGGATTGCGGCCAGCATGCGCGCGCGAATCGCCAGCGGGTGGTCCGCGGACGGCGGCGGCACGTCGCCCCCTCCTCAGCCCGCCGGCCCGGCGGCCAGCGTCTCCAGCCCGTGCCGGATGATCTTCACCGCGATCGCCGCCAATAGCAGCTCCGCGATCTTCGCGAGCGCCTTCGCGCCCGACTGGCCCAGCGCCCGCTGGATGCGCGCAGCAAAGTGCAGCGTCGCGCCGACGATCAGGAGGTTGCCCAACAGCGCCGCAATCGTCGCCGCCGCGCCGTGCTGATCGAGCAGCAAGATCGTCGTCGTCAGCGTCGCCGGCCCCACGATCAGCGGCACGCCGATCGGCACCGCGCCCAGGGTGTCGTCCGCCAGGCCCGTCCGGTGCGGATCCGAAGCCACAAGGTTCCGCAGCGAGATGATGAACAGCAGCAGCCCGCCGGCGACCATGAAGTCCGCGACGCTGACCCCCAGCAGGTTGAAGATCGCCTTCCCCACGGCGAGGAACGCCAGCGCCACCGCCGTCGCCGTGATCATGGACTGGGCGACAATCCGCCGGACGCGTTCCGGCGGCAGGCCCTCGACCAGCGAATTGAACGTCGGGACGACCGAAATCGGGTTCAACGCCGCGAACAGCGGAACGAAGCACAGCCAGAACCCGTCGACGATCCCGGCCATGGCGTGCCCCGCCCCCTACCGACGGGCCACGCGTTCGACGTACTCGCCCGTGCGAGTGTCGATGCGCACCCAGTCGCCCTGGTTGATGAACAAGGGCACGCGCAGCTCGTAGCCGCTGTCGATCTTAGCGGGCTTCGTCACGTTCGTCGCCGTGTCGCCCCGGACGCCCGGCTCGGTCTCCACGATCTCCTTCTCCACGAAAGGCTTGACGAATTCGACCGCGATGACCTGCCCGTTGTGGCGCAGCAGGCTGACCTCGCAGTCCTCCGTCAGAAAATACCGCGCGTCGCCGAGGGTTTCGGGGGAGAGGGAGAACTCCTCGAAAGTGCGCGGGTCGGTGAAGACGTAGTGGTGCCCGTCCTCGTACGAGAAGTGGACGATCCGTTCCTCGAGGTCCGGCTTGTTGATCTTGTCCACCTCCCGGAAGGTGCGGTCCTGGGTGGTGCGCGTGATCAGGTTCTTGATTCGGCACTTGTACATGGCCTGGCCCTTGCCGGGCTTGACGAAGTTGAACTCGACGACCTCGTACGGCACGCCGTCGAGCTCGATCTTCAGGCCCTTTCGAAGGTCGGAAGCGGTGTACATGTCGCGGTCTCCGGGTCGGTGGCCAACGGCCCGCAAACCCACAGTATGTGCGAAGGCCCGCCGGCCCGCAAGCCGCCTCCCCTCCGCGGTCCGCTCGCCCTCCCGCATTCCGCCGAGCCGAAGGGCGGTTGACGCACTCCTCCTGTTCATTTATTTTTGAACTCGATGAACATCCAGGCCCCGACCCGGCCCGGCACCACCTCCGCCGCGGCCGCCGCCATCGAGCGCGAGCTGATCGAGTTGTTCGTCCACGTCGCCGACCTCGTCGGTCTGCCCCGTTCCGTCGGCGAACTGTACGGCTGCCTGTTCATCGCCTCCTCGCCGCTGACCATGGACGACCTAATGCGGAGGCTGGGGCTCAGCAAAGGCGCCACCAGCCAGGGGCTGCGCCTCCTGCGCTCGGTCGGAGCTGTGCGCACGGTCTACGTGCCCGGCGACCGGCGCGACCATTTCGCCGCCGAGCGGGAGCTGCGGCCGCTGGTGGCCGGCTTCCTCCGCGAAAAAGTCCTGGCCCGGTTGCGCAACAGCGCCGAGCGGCTGGAGGCGGTCCGGGCGGTCCTGCGCGAGGTGGACCCCGCCGAGCGGGCGGTCCTGGACGATCGCGTCCGCCGCCTGGCGCGCTGGCACCAGAACGCGCGGCAGGTCCTGCCGCTGCTGCTGAAGGTGATCGAGCCATGAGCGCGCCCCGCATGTCCATCGGCGCCGCGTTGCGGTTTGCGGCTATGGTGCCCTTGCGGGCGCCGGTCGCGGGGGAAAGGGGGGTCGGATGAGCGTTCCACTGCTCGACCTCAAGGCGCAGTACGCGGCCATCCGCGACGACGTCGAGCGGGCCATGCGCGAGGTCGTCGAATCCCAGGTCTTCATCAACGGGCCGCAGGTGGCGGCCTGCGAACAGGCCGTCGCCCGATACTGCGGCGCGGCCCGGGCCGTCGGGGTCTCGTCCGGGACCGACGCACTGCTGATCTCGATGATGGCCGAGGGCATCGGCCCCGGCGACGAGGTGATCACGACCCCCTACACCTTCTTCGCCACCGTCGGCTCGATCGTCCGCCTCGGCGCGCGGCCGGTCTTCGTGGACATCGATCCGGAGACCTTCAACATGGATTCGCGGCGCTTGGAGGGGGCGGTCACGTCCCGGACCCGCGCGGTGATCCCGGTCCATTTGTTCGGGCAGATGGCCGACATGGCGGCCATCTGCGCGACGGCCTCGGCGCGCGGGCTAGTGGTGATCGAGGACGCCTGCCAGGCGATCGGCGCCGAACACGGCGGGCGCCGGGCGGGGGCGATCGGGCACTACGGGTGTTTTTCGTTCTTTCCGTCCAAGAACCTCGGCGCGTTCGGCGACGGCGGCATGGTGACGACGAACGATCCGGACCGGGCGGACCGGCTGGAGCTGCTGCGGATGCATGGGATGCGGCCGAAGTACGTGCACCGGATGGTGGGGGGGAACTTCCGGCTCGACACGCTGCAGGCGGCGGTGGTGCTGGCAAAGCTGCGCTGGCTCGATAGGTGGACGGAGGGGCGGCGGCGGAACGCGGAGCGGTACGGGCGGCTGTTCGCGGAGTCGGGGTTGCTGGAGCGCGGCCTGGTACGGCTGCCGCGGACGGTGACGGACCGGCATGTGTTCAACCAATATGTGATCCGCTGCGAGCGTCGCGACGCGCTGATGGAGCACTTGAAAGCGGCGGGGATCGGCTGCGAGGTCTACTATCCGATCCCGCTGCACCTCCAGGAGTGCTTTGCCGGCTTGGGGTACGGCCCCGGGGATTTTCCCGAGAGCGAGCGGGCGGCGCGCGAGACGCTCGCGCTCCCGGTCTACCCGGAGTTGACCGACGCCCAGGCCACCGAGGTGGTCCATGCGATCACGAGGTTCTACGGGGCCGGTCGATCCGCCTGAAAAGAGCCCGACATGAACGTTTTGGTCACCGGCGGCGCGGGGTTTATCGGGTCAAACGTGGTGGCCGAACTCCTGCGAAGGGGGCACCGCCCGACGGTGTTTGACGATTTTTCCTCCGGATTTGCCGACCATGTGCGAAGGCTGGACGTTCGGGTGATCGAGGGCGATGTCCGTGACGCGGACGCCGTCCGTGCCGCGATGGCCGGGCAGGACGCGGTCTGCCATCTGGCCGCCAGCGTGGGCAACGCGCGTTCCATCGCCGATCCGGTCCGCGATGCGTCCGTGAACGTGCTGGGCACGGTGAATGTGTTGCAAGCGATGCGCGAGGCGGGCGTCCGCCGGATCGTGTATTCGTCGTCGGCGGGAATCTACGGCGAACCCATCCGCGAGCCCGTGGACGAGGGACACCCTTGCGAGCCGCTGAGCCCGTACGGGGCCACAAAGTGGTGTGGCGAGAAATTGTGCTTGTCGGTCATGCATCTTCATGGGATTCGCGCCGTCTGCGTGCTCTACTTCAACGTGTTCGGGGAGAACCAGCGGTACGACGCGTACGGCAACGTGATCCCGATCTTCTGCGCTCGCGCGGCCGCCGGCGAGCCGCTGTCGATCTACGGCGACGGCCGGCAGACGCGCGATTTCGTGCACGTGGGCGACGTTGCGCGCGCCAACGCTGAGGCGCTGGAGCGGGACGGGGTGCGCGGCCCGATCAACGTCGGCACCGGCCACAGAACGGAGATTCTGGCCCTGGCGGGGATGGTGGCGCGGCTGGCCGACCGGCCACCGCCCATCGTTCACGCGCCCGAGCGGCCGGGGGATGTGCGGCACTGCACCGCGGACGTCCGGAGGATGAAGGCCCTTCTCGGAGTGTCGCCCCGAACGGATATGCCGGAGCTGCTGGCGGAGTACTACCGATGGTTTGTCCGCGACCGCACCTACGAGGACCGCCCCCGTGAGTGAAGCCCGCGTCGTCTGGCTCCCCCGGGAGCGGCTGTTGCCGGCGGCGTTGCGGGAGATCCGCCGTCCCGAGGTCCTGTTGGACATCGGTTGCGGCATCGCGCCGCAGCGGTACGTGCGGCCGCTAGTGCATGTCTGCTGCGAGCCGTTCGGCCAATACGTCTCCGTGCTGCGTGCGAGACTGGCGGCGGAGACCGACCGATGCTACATCGTGCTGCAGGCCACCTGGGCTCAAGCAGTAGAGATGTTCCCCGAGGGCGCAGTGGACAGCGTGTTTCTGATCGACGTAATCGAGCACGTGGAGAAGGTGGAGGCAATGCGATTGCTGGAGGCCACCGCGCGGATCGCCCGGCGGCAGGTGGTCCTCTTCACCCCCCTCGGTTTCATGCCGCAGTCGCATCCGGACGGCCGCGACGCCTGGGGGCTGGATGGCGGGCACTGGCAGGAACATAAGTCGGGCTGGCAACCGGAGGACTTCGACGCCGCGTGGACGATCCTCGCGGCGCGGGACTACTATCGGACGGACAATCTGGGTCGACCCCTCGAGAAACCGTTCGGCGCAATGTGGGCCATCCGGAACGCTTCCGGCACGGCGGGGGCAGCGCGGGTCGCCGGAAGGTTGCGCTTGGCGGCGCAGATGGGGGCGGCCGATGCCGCAGCGCTCGCCGCCCGGGTCGCAGGAAAGATCCGCCGGGCGTGTGGGCGGAGCGGTTGAGCGGGCCATGAGCAGCGTCGAGCGGGCAAGGGCGGGAGGGGGGCGGACCGGGGGGCGCCGGCTCCTATTGGCCGCGGTTGTTTTCGCGGAGGTGGCCGGCGCCGCAGAACCTCCGGAGCTCCGGCATCTTCGCCAGCAACGCGACAGCGCGGTCTTGAGCATTCGACATGAGGCCGACGCGAAGCTGGCCAAGGTGGAGGAGGAGTACGTCAAGGCGCTCGACGAGCTGTACCGAAGGCTCGTGGCCCAGAACAACCCCGCCGGCGCGGCCGCTGTGCTTCGTGAGCGCGACGCTGTCGCGCCCGATCGCCCGCGCCCTGAAGCGGGGATTCTGCCGGCCAACTTGCGGTTTTCCTGGGCCGCGGCGCGATCGGGATTGAGCTATCGGTACCGCGGCGGGGGGTTTGCGAAGCGCGCATACGATTACTCGGACAACGGGCGGACGCGCCTGCTCGATGGCGAGTGGCGCGAGGTAGCGTTTGAGGGCACCGTGGCATGGGACAGCGAGCGGCGGCCGACGATCTGCTTCGAGTTCGCGATGCCGGTGCGCCCCTCGAAGCTCCGTGTCCACGTGCTTGGCGATCGTCCGCAGGCGGGCTATCGGGCGCCGCGGTCCATTGTCGTCTCGGACGGGGATCGCAACTCTCCCGGGCGAGAGATCGGAGCGGCGCGTTCGATACGCGACCGGACCGACTGGGTGGACGTGGACCTGAACCCGATGCGACCGACGCAATTCATCTGGATTACGCTGGAAAAGGGCGACTCCGAGCTGCTCTGCGTGGACGAGGTTGAGTTTCGCTAACGGCGGGGCGGCGGTGCGAATGGCGAGAACGACCAAAGGCGCCGAGGCGGGAGAGACGGTGGTCCCGTTCGATCCGCCGGCGGGCGGAGGCCTCGGCGCGCGCGGCGTGCGGGCCTCGTTTCACGCCGTGGTGTTCGCGACGTTGCGGTTTCTCATTCAGACCGCCTCGCTGATGCTGTTGGCCCGACTGCTCGAGCCGGAGGACTATGGGCTAGTGGGAATGGTGGCGACGGTCACCGGTTTTGCGGCGCTGTTTCGGGATATGGGATTGGGCGCCGCCACGATCGAAAAGGCCGATCTTCGGCACGACGACGTCAACGAGGCCTTCTGGCTGAATGCGGCCGCGGGGTGCGTTCTGACGGCGGCGTTGGCGGCGGCCGCTCCGCTGGTCGCGCGGTTCTACGGCGAACCGCGGGTGGCGGGGGCGACGATCCTGTCCAGCGTGGCGTTTCTGGCCAGCGGGGCGGCTGTGCAGCACGGCGCGATCCTGCGGCGACGCCTAAAGTTTTTCCAGCTCGGCCTCGCGGAAACCGTGTCGTCGGCGTTGGGGCTCGTCGCCGCCCTGGCGCTGGCGGCTGGGGGAGCGGGGTACTGGTCCCTGGTGGCGATGCCCCTTGCGCAGGAGGTGTCCACGTGCACAATGCTCTGGGCGGCCGCCCGTTGGCGGCCGACGCGTCCTCGCCGTCCCCGTGACGTGCGGCGTCTGACCCGGTTCGGCACGGGCATGATGGGGATAAACGTGCTCAGTTACCTGTCCTCGAACATCGACCGCGTGATGATCGGTCGGGTGCTCGGAACCGGCGACCTTGGCGCCTATGGGCGTGCCAGCGCGCTGACGTTGCTGCCCACTCACCAGATTACCCTTCCCGTGGCCTCGGTCATGCTGCCGATTTTGAGCCGGCTGCGGGAGCATCCGGAACGATACCGCAAGGTCCTGCTGACCGGTCTCCGCTTGATGGCCGCCGCGACCGCTCCCGTGGTCGCGGTGCTGATCGCCTGCCGGGAGTGGGCGGTCGAGGTGGTCCTGGGGCCCCGGTGGCTGCCGGCGGCGGCGGTGCTGGCTCCGCTGGCGCTGGTCAGCGCGACGCAGTTTGTGCCGAACAATCTCGGTTGGGCCCTCGTCGTCGCGGGGCGCTTCCGGGGGCTGATCGTCTGGAACCTTGTCCATCTGGCTGCCCTGGCCGCCTCGATGGGGTGGGGCATCCGGTGGGGGCTGCCCGGCGTGGCGTGGGCCTACGCCGGCGTGGTGACCGTGATGCGGTTGCCCGTCCTCTTTCGGATGGTCGCGTCGGCCGCGCCGGTCGGCATGGGGCAATTGTGGTCAGTGTGCCTTCCGTTCTGGGCCGTTGCCGCGGCGTTGGGGGCAGTGGCGGCCGTGGTGAAGGCGCGGCTGACGTCCCTCGGCCCGATCTGGGGGCTGGTTGCGTTGTCGAGCGGTCTGGTCGCGGTCTACGTCGCCGCTCTGTCTCTTGTGCCGGCAGGCCGGGATGTGTGGCGCGATCTGAAAAGGGTCGTTCATCATCTGCGCGCCGCGACACCGTCGGATCCGATGCCATGAGGGTGTTGATCGTTACCCGGTTCTTTCCCCCGTCGAGCGTCGCGAACGCCCGCCGCCCATTTCTGCTGGCCAAGGCGCTCGGGCGGCGCGGCCACGACGTCGTCGTGGCCACCGCCGGCGACCGGCCCGGCGTCGAGGCGGCCGGTCCCGGCGTGCGGGTGGTTCGCGTGGCCGACCCCGTCATGGTGTGGCGTCAACGCTGGGGGCGCCGGCGCCTGGTTCGGACCCTCGTTCACCGGCTCTGGCCAGACGAGGCCGTCCTCTGGGTCATGGCCGCGCGGCGATGGATCCGGGCCGGCGCGGAAGACCGGGAGCTTGGCGTGGTGTACGTTCACCCGGTCTCGGCCCTTCTGCTGCCCGCGTGCCGAACGCCGGCCGTTCCCTGGGTCGTCGATTACCTCGAGTCGGTTTCCCCTTTTCGACGTGCGGTGCCCCACGAGTACCTCCCGCATCGCTGGTTGGGGCGGTGGGTAGAGGCTTTTGAGCGGAAGGCCCTCCGCCGGACGCGCGGGGCCGTGTTCACCAGTCGGGCCAACCTACAGGCTGTGGTTTCCCTCGGATGGATCCATCCCGAGCGGGCCACCTATATCCCGTTCGCCTGCGAGCCGATCCCGGGAGCCAACGAGCCGTTCCGAACCGCCTCCACGCTGGTCATGGCCCACCTCGGCTATTTCAACCGCGATCGCTCCCCGGAAGCCCTTCTGAAAGGGCTTGCCGAATTCCTCCGGCGGGTTCCGCGCGCTCGCGGCCGGATCCGGCTCGACCTCTTCGGGAACGGCTTGGGGCCGTTTGCGCCCCTTCCGGAGAAGCTGGGCCTGGGCGACGCCGTGGCGGTCCTCGGAGAGCGGGAGTACGGCGAGATTGTCCACCGCTTCGTCGACGCCCACCTGTTGGTCCTGGTCGCCTCGCCGACGCATAATCTTTTTTATCCGAGCAAGCTTGCGGAATACCTTGCCGCGCGGCGGCCGATCCTGGCGCTGGTTCCCCCGGCCTCAGAAGCGCACGAGGTGCTGCGGGCCTCGGGGCGCGATCGCTGGGTCAGGGCATACGACGCGCCGCCGGCGGAAGTGGCGGATTGTCTGATGGAGGCGTGGAGCGAGTTTGAGGCGGGGCGTCTTGGATTTCCCTTGCCCGAATGGCGGCCGGCTCTGTTCGAGGAGCACGTGGACCGGTGGGTGGCAGTTTTGGAGGCGGCCCGGGCGGGCCGGCCGTTCCCGGACGACGGCGGCGCTGTCCCGGCCGCGGCCCCTACGATATAATCGCGGTCAGCAAGGGCGCGGATTATGGCGGACCAGGCAACAGTGACTCGGGCGTTGATGGTGCCGGCGCTGGTGACGGCTTTCGTTTTGGTCATGGTATGGCTTGTCCAATGGATGGGCATCAGCGGGTTTTACGCAATTCCGTTTGCGATCGTCCTGACTTTTTTGTGGCTCAATCCCCATGTCATGGTCGTCGGCTTGCCCGGAGTGTTTGTGTCGACGGCCTTGGTGCCGAACCTTCCGGGCTCGATGACGGCGGCGCAGGCGCTCTGCATGCTGCTGGGCGTCTGGGGTTTGTTTCACCGGCCGATCGCCCGTGCGGCGCGGGACCGGTGGGCCGTCTCGGACTGGGGAATTTTTGCGTTCCTCGGCGTCTGCGTTCTATTGATGTTTACGCGCGGCTTCGGCATGCGAATGCTGGGCGGAACGAAGTACGGCGGCTTCGGCTATGTGATCCTGCTGGGCTGTGGTCTGGCGTATTTGATGGCGCCGATGATGCGGCTGAACCGGAAACGGATTCTGGCCATGGCCGTGCTGCTGGCGGCGGGCGCGCTGATTCCGTTTCTCGTGGAGATTTCCATTATCCTCACGGGCGGTCGAACGTCCCGGCTACTTTCGTTCTTCACCATTCTGCCCGAGTATACGATGGCAGCCATGCACATCGGCGAAATGGTCTTGGCCCGCATCTCTTCGGCGCGGACGGTGGGCCTGGCCATTATAATGGCGGCGCTGATGTTGCCGGTCCGACGCCCCGAGTTGCGCGTGGCCCGCTATGCCCTGGTGTCGGGCGGGCTCGCTTTGGTGATGCTTAGTGGCTTTCGGTCGGCTTTTTTGATTACTCTGATGCTGCTGGTGGGCTGGTACTTCCAGCACTCGCGGCATCGGGCGATGGCCGCCGTGCTGGTGCTCGGCGGATTCCTCGCCGTCTGGATTCTGGCCATCATCCTGGGACGGGCTCTGCCCGGTCCGATCCAGCGCGTCGTCTCTTATCTGCCCGGTGTGGACGTGGATCCGTTGGTGGCCGCGAACGCGGAGGCGTCGGTGACCTGGCGTCTGGAAATCTGGAAGGTGGCGGTACGGCATATTCCGGAACACCTGCTGTTGGGCCGGGGGATCGTCACCGACGTGCTTCCGCTGGCCTGGCTTCGCCGGGAGTTTTATGCCACGCCCGAGTTCTACTACGAGATGAAGGGCTACCACAGCGGCCCCCTGTCGCTCTTGCTCGACTTCGGGTTGCCGGGCTTCGTCGCCGGCTCGGCCTTCATGATCGGGATGGTGGCGGAAGGATGGCGGTTGTACGGACGGATCCGTCCGGCGGCGGAGGACGTGGTGACGCGGTTCTACTCCTTTCTGCTGTGGCTCACGACGGCGACGGTCGTCTCGTACTATGTACTGGTGGGCGACGTCCGGGCGTCGTTTCCCGAACTGACCGTGTACGGCATCGCGTTGAGGCTGGTCGGACGCCACCTTGTGTCGCGGCACGCGGCGGCCGTGTCGAGGGAGGCGGCGGCCCTCTCGCCGGCTGGCTGGCCGCAAGCGGCCCACGCCGGGGCCGCGGCCGCGCCGTGGGCGGCGGCCCACCCGTGACGCCGGCGGCTCCGGGATGCGAGTGGTCTTTTTCCAGCACACGGCGGTGATCGGCGGCGCCAGTTGGTGCCTGCTGGAGATCCTCCGGCGCCTTAATCCGGCTGAATTCGAACGGCATGTGGTGATCCGCGAACGAGGTCCGTTGTGGGACGCGTTGACGGAGGCTGGGTGCGATGTGCACTGGGCCCCTCGGATGGGCGTCCAGATGCCCAGTTACTCGGCGTACTTCGATCGCCGCGACTGGCCCGCCCGCCTGCCGTACGTGCTCTTGCGGGAGGCGATCGACGCGCTGCGGACGGCGGCGATCGCGCGGGCATGGTGCACGCGGCTGCGGCCCGACGCCGTCCACGTGAACACCGTCGCCCTTTACCCGGCCGCTGTCGGCGCGCGCCGCGCAGGGGTGCCGCGGATCGTGCTGCATAACCGCGAACACTGGACCGACTACGCCTGGCATCCGTTGCGAACGGCGTTAAAGAACCGGTGGGTGGCGGCCGGCGTGGACCGCATTCTCGCCATCACGCGGGAGGGCGCACGGGTGTTCGGGGGGGTTGACCGGACGGAGATCGTGCGCGACTGGCCGTCCTTCGATCCCCGGGGCCGTGCGCGGGATCTCGCCGCGGAATGCGGCGTTTCGCCGAATGCCTTCGTCGTGCTGTATCCAGGGGGATTGGCCTCGTACAAGGGGGGCCGGGTGGCCATCGACTCGTGGAACCTCGTCCGTTCGGCGGACGTTGTGTTGGTCCTGTTGGGATACGATCCGAAGGGATGGTCAGGGCGCGGCCTGTCGCGCGACCTCGCCAGGCTGCGCCCGGATCGGCGGGCCAGCGTGGTCTGCCTGCCGAAGACTCGCGATTTAATGTCCCTGATTCGGCGCAGCGGGGTGGTGTTGAGTCCGTTCACCGCCCCGCACGCCTCGAAGGCGATCCTCGATGCCGCGCAGCTCGGCGTGCCGTCCATCGCCTCGGATTGGCCCGAGGCCCGCGAATATCTCGACGACGGCCTGACCGGTCTGCTGATCCCGCCGGGCGATCCGGTGGCGCTGGCGGCGGCGATCGACCGGCTGGGGGCGGACCGGGAATGGGCGGCTGCGCTCGGACGGGCCGCCGCCGAAAAGGTGGGCCGCGAATTTTCGGCCGAGCGCTCGATGAACGCGATTGTCGCCGCGCTCCGTGGTGAGGCGGCGGCCGGGCCGGTGACGCGCCGGCCCGTCGGAATGAGGGGGGGGGCCGCGTGACCGCCCATGCGCCGGTGAAACCGCCGCTTCAGGTGGTGGCCGTCTGTTGTGGCCAGGGGTTTCCCAACGGCATGGCGGTGACGGAACGGCTCAAGTTGATCGGGCGGGGCCTGACGGAGCAGGGGGCGGTGTTCGACGTCTTCCACATCGGCGGCAGTCCGTTTCCGAACGACGCGCCGGCGGGGGTGTGGGAGGGAGTCGGTTTCCGGTATTTCCCTGCCGCCACGCGTCGCGAGCCGCGGCGGGCGCGCCGGTGGGTTGCCAACGCGGCGGGCCTGCTGTCGGCCGCGATGGAGATCCGGCGACGCCGGCGGGCTGACGGGCGGGTGGTCGTCTATTCCACCCTTTACGGTGCGGAAAACCTGGTGCTGGCGGCGGCAGGTGCGCCGCTGGTGGTCGAGATCACCGAGTGGTATCCGGGGCGGACCGAACGAGCCTTCCGCCTCCGTTTCGCGGCCTCGGTCGGCGCTGTGCCGATCAGCCACGGCATCGAGCGCCGCGTCGCCGAGCAGATGGCCGGCGGACGCCGCCCGTATCCCCAACTGCGCGTTCCGATCCTCCTGGATCCGCGGAGCGTCGCGACGTCCGTGCCCGGGCCCGTCTTCGAGGAGCCGTACCTCCTCTGGACGGGGGCGCCCCACGGCGAAATTCGGGCGCACCTGGAGTTTCTCGTCGACGCGATGGCGGCCGTCCGAACCCGGCATCCGCGCTGCCGGCTCGTGTTGATCGGCAACTTCGACGAGCAGTTTCGCGCCGCGCTCGTCGCCAGGGCCGCCCGGACGGCGGGCGACGCGTCGGCCGTTGAGGTCCATGGATTTGTGCCGCGGGATCGGCTGGCCGCCCCGATCGCCCGCGCCGCCGCCCTGCTTGCCCCCTTGCCGGCCGGCGTGCGGTGGGAGTGTTGCTTCCCCACGAAGCTGGGCGATTATCTCGTCAGCGGCCGTCCCGTCGTCTCGTCCGCCGTCGGCGAGGTGGCGGCCCATTTCACCGACGGAGTGACGGCGATGCTCGCGCCCCCCGGCGATGCGGCCGCATGGAGCGAGCGGATCGTCCGGCTCCTGGATAACCCCGGCCTGGCGGCCTGCATCGGCGCCGCCGGACGGGATCTGGCTGTCCGGGAGTTTGACTATCGGCGGCATGCGGCCAAACTTTACGCGTTTTTGAACGACATCGCGGCTTGTAGCTACGCCTCCCCTGTCCGAGCCGGAAGGGAAGGCGGCCGGGCCGGGGAGGGCGACCACCATGGATGAGTTTAAGGGCAGGACGCTGTTGATCACCGGCGGCACGGGGTCGTTCGGCAACGCCGCCCTGCGGCGGTTTCTGAAGACCGACATCGGAGAGATCCGGGTCTTCAGCCGCGACGAGAAAAAGCAGGACGACATGCGGCACGAACTGAAGACCGACCGCGTGAAGTTCTACATCGGCGACGTCCGCGACCCCGACAGCGTGATGGGGGCGATGCGCGGCGTGGACTATGTGTTCAGCGCCGCCGCGTTGAAACAGGTGCCGTCGTGTGAGTTCTACCCCATGGAGGCGGTCCGCACCAACATCATCGGCACCGAAAACGTCCTCAACGCCGCCGCGGCCTGCGGCGTGAAGAACGTCATCGTCCTGAGCACCGACAAGGCTGTCTACCCGATCAACGCGATGGGCATGTCGAAGGCGTTGATGGAAAAGGTGGCCGTCGCGTTCGCCCGGGGATGGCGCCGCGGAATGCCCGTGGTCTGCGTAACCCGCTACGGCAACGTGATGGCGTCCCGCGGGTCCGTGATCCCGCTCTTTGTCTCGCAGATCAAGGCGGGGCACCCGCTGACGGTCACCGACCCCGACATGACCCGGTTCATGATGACGCTCGACGAGGCGATCGACCTCGTCCTCTTCGCGTTTCGGGAGGGCTCGCCGGGGGACACCTTCGTGAGGAAGGCGCCCGCCGCTCGGATCGGGCAGCTGGCCTCGGTCCTGATGAAGATCTTCGGCCGGCGCGTCGAGGTCCGCGTGATCGGCACCCGTCACGGAGAGAAGAAACACGAGACCCTTTTGAACCGCGAGGAGATGGTGCGCGCCGACGACATGCGGGACTATTTCCGCGTCCGGCCCGACAGCCGCGATCTCAACTACGCCGTGTACTTCGAAAAGGGCGAGCGCAAGATCACGGGCGAGGAGGACTACACCTCGGCCAACACCAAGGCGTTGAGCGATGACGAACTCGAGGCGCTGCTGCGCAAACTGGAGTACATTCGGTCCGAGTTGGGCGGCCGTTCCCCGTGAGCGGGAGGCCGACGACGGGAAGCCGACATGCGGGTGTTGGTGACCGGCTCTGAGGGATTCATCGGGCGCAACCTCCGCGTCGCGCTGCGGCGGCGGCCCGGGCTGGAGGTCGTCGGATTCGATTTGGGCCAGACGCCGGACGAGCTCGACCGGCTGGCCGCCGAGGCCGAGTTCGTCTTCCACCTGGCCGGCGTCAACCGCCCGCGCGACCCCGCCGAATACGAAGAAGGAAACGTCCATCTCACCGCGCGGCTGTTGGACCGCCTTGCCGCCGCGGGCCGAAAGGCGCCGTTCGTTTTCAGTTCCTCCACGCAGGCGGCGCTCGACAACCCCTACGGGACGAGCAAGCGTCGCGCGGAGGAGCTGGCCCGGGCCTACGCCGAATCCACCGGCGCGCCGGTCCGCATCTTTCGCTTCCCGAATGTCTTCGGTAAGTGGTCCCGGCCGAATTACAACTCCGTGGTGAGCACCTTCTGCCACAACGCCGCACACGGCCTTGCGCTGGTGGTCAGCGATCCCGGCCGGACGGTGACGTTTGTGCACGTGGACGAGGTCGTGCGATGCCTCGTGGAATGCCTGGACCAGCCGCTGGAGGGGTTCGCCTTCGGGGAGGTGGGGGCGACGGACACCGTCACCCTGGGCGAGCTGCACGACCTGGTCGAAGGCTTTCGGCAGATGCGCATGCGCAACGAAGTGCCGGACCTCGGCCGGCCGTTCGTCCGCCGGCTCTACTCCACGTTCTTGTCCTACCTCGAGCCCGCCGACCGGGTCCGCCCGACGGACTTGAAGCGCGATGCACGGGGCTGGCTCTTCGAGTTGATCAAAAGCGCGCCGTTGGGCCAGGTGTTCGTCTCCTCCACGCGCCCCGGCGTCGTCCGTGGGGGCCACTACCACGACTCGAAAGTGGAGAAGTTTTGCGTCATCCGGGGGCACGGCCGGATCCGAATGCGGCGCCTGTTATCGGACGAGATCGTCGAGTACGACGTGTCCGACGACCCGATCTGCGTGGTGGACATCCCGCCGGGCTGGACGCACACCATCGAGAACGTCGGATCGGAGGACATGATCACCCTGTTCTGGGCCGGCGAGGTCTTCGATCCCAACCGGCCGGACACCTGGGCGGAGCAGGTGGATCCGCCCGCCCGTCCGGTCGGAGAGGGGGCGGGTTGATGATGGCGACGCCCCGTCGGTGGGAGCCGGCGCTTCGCCGGGCGGCGGCCGAATTAAAGGAGCGCTTGGAGAAACTCGACGTCGCCGCGCTTCCGGCGGACGCCGAATACCTCCGGTTGTATCTGGAACCGAAGTTCCGCGCGCTCGACTCGGCCCTGATCCGGTCGCGTCACCAGCTTTCGCTGGCGATGGACCGCTCTTCGGACCCGTCTCGCCTCGTCATGATCGATCACGGAGGGGGCGTGGGCCTCACCGGCCTGCTGGCCAAGTTGGCCGGCGTGGGCCAAGTGATCTACAACGACATCGATCCGAAGATGCTGGAGATGGCGAGGGCGCTCGCGCGGGCGGCGGGCCGCGAGGCCGACCGGTACGTCCTCGGCGACCTCGACGATCTGTCGCGGGAGCTGCGGGCGAACCGCGTCGTCTGCGGCGCGCTGGTGTCCTACGACGTGATCGAGCACATCCGGGACATGGAGCTTTTTTTTCGTTGGCTCGGAGAGCTGCCTGCCCCGGACCTCTCCGTGGTGCTGTCGTCCGGGGCGAACATGTTCAATCCCCGCTACCTCGCGCACGTGTTGCCCGTGCAGAGGACGGCCGAAGCCAAATGGCGGGCGCGCCGGGAGGAGATCGTCCGGGATCTGGCGCCGGACCTGCCAGAGCGGGACGTCGTCCGCCTCGCCCGAGCGACGCGCCGGTGCACACAGGCCGAGATCGCCACGGTGATTCGGGGATTTCGCGAGACCGGACGCATTTCACTGGACTCGGTGTCGCCGATCAACCGGTGGGATCCATGGGGCTCCAACACCGTTCACCCCGACACCGGCTGGTGGGCGGAGCACCTGATGAACCCGTGGCGGTTGCGGCGGTTGCTGGAACAACAGGGGTTCCGGACGCGTGTGATGATGGGCCGCTACGGTCGGCCGCCGGGGTGGTGGAAGCGGCTCGCCGCCTCAGCCGTGAACGCCGTGCTGGCCGTGGCCGGCCCGGTCGGGATCGTCGTGGCCGCGTACTACACGCTGTGGGCGGTCCGTGCGCCGTCCAGGGCCGGAGGCGCCTTGCAGGGCGACCGGCCGGGGGCTAGATTCCCGGCCGCTTGAGGCGAGGGCCTCGGCGCAACCCAGGGGCGAGCGCGGCCGCCCGGAAAGAACGCATGGCACAACTTAACGTGATGACGGTGATCGGGACGCGGCCGGAAATCATCCGGCTGTCCCGTACCATGGCGGTGCTGGACCAGGTCAGCCGGCACGTGATCGTGCACACGGGCCAGAACTACGACTACGAACTCAACGAGGTGTTTTTCCGGGACTTGGAGCTCCGCAAGCCCGACCACTTCCTTGCGGCCGCCGGGCGGACCGCCGCCGAGACGATCGGCCAGGTCATCGCGCGGGTGGACGAAGTCCTCGAGGCCGAGCGGCCGGACGCCCTCTTGGTGCTGGGGGACACGAACAGTTGTCTCTCCGTCATCCCCGCCAAACGCCGGCGAATCCCGATCTTTCACATGGAGGCCGGCAATCGGTGCTTCGATATGCGGGTTCCGGAGGAGATCAACCGGCGCATCGTGGACCACGTCGCGGACATCAACTTGACCTACTCGGAGCACAGCCGCCGCTATCTGCTCGCCGAGGGCATGCGGGGCGACTTCGTGATCAAGACAGGATCGCCGATGTACGAGGTGATCGGTCACTATCGCGGGAAGATCGAGGCGTCGGACATTCACCGCCGGCTCGGCGTTGAGCCGGGTGGCTATTTCACTGTCAGCATTCATCGAGAGGAGAACGTGGACGACCCCGAGCACCTCTGCCGCCTGGCTGCGGCGCTGAACCGTCTGGCCGAGACGTACGGACTCCCGCTGATCTTCTCGGTTCATCCCCGGACGCGGCGTCGTCTGGCGGAACAAGGCATCGGTCTTCACCCTCTGGTGCGCGCGATGCCGCCACTGGGCTTTCTGGACTACAATGCCCTGCAGCTGAGGGCTTTTTGTGCGATCTCGGACAGTGGTACGATCACCGAAGAGGCCTCGATTCTTCGTTTTCCGGCAGTGACCGTGCGGGAGGCTCACGAGCGGCCAGAGGGCATGGACGAGGGAGTGGTGGTCATGACGGGTCTTGAGCCGGAACGCATTTTGGAGTCCGTCGCCTTGACCCGACGGCAGTTCGAGACGGTCGGACCGCCGCGGCTGCCGCCGGACTACGAGGCGCCGAACGTGTCCTGGAAGGTGGCGAAAATCATCCTCGGCTACGTCGGCTACGTGAATCGAATCGTCTGGTCCCGGCCGTAAGGGCGGGCTGAGAGGCGTAACGGTGGGAGGGCGAGAACGCGGTAGGGAAGCGGTTCCGCCGGCGGCGGAGCCCTCGGGGGCGGGTGCCCCGGCCGGAGGGTCCGCGCGTGGCCGGCCCGGCCCGATTCTTCTGCTGCTGCGCGTCCCCCCGCCTTTTGGGGGAGGGGAGATCCGCGCCGATCTCCTTCGCCGGCGTTTGGAGGGCGATCCGCGGTTCGTCGTATCCCTGGTCTCCACGCCGGATGCCACGCGGGCGGGCCAGGGGCGATTCAATCTGGGCAACGTCGAGCTCGGTTGTCGGAGGGTGGTCCGGGCTTTG
>CAKZPT010000092.1 GCA_937139365.1 uncultured bacterium
GTGTTGGCGCCGGCGAGCACCAGCAGGCCGTCGCCCGCCTTCAGCAGCCCGCCGTTCGACATGACGCCGGTGTTCGTCACGAGCGTTACCCTCCACCATACGGTGCCGCCCCCGACGTTGATCGTCCGCAGGACCGCTCCGCCGAGATCCACGTTCCCGGTCAACCGAAAGGCGCTCTCCCGGGCGTTGGCCTGAATGAAAAGGTTGGTCCCGACGATCAGGTCGTTGGCAATCGTCCGCGTACCCCCGCTGCTGTTGGTTAGCACCGGCATTACAGCAGCGTTGTTCGTGAAGAGAATTGGGTTGCCGGCAAGACTGATGGCCCCGGCGCGGAACCAGAGAGTTGTCAACGCGAAGGTGCCGGCGAGGTCGTTGCTCGCCGTCGTCGCGGAGCCCGAGCCCGCATTGGTGAACTGAAGTCCGACGCCGATGCCGCCACCCCCGGGCGGCGGGGAGCCGCCAAACCAGTTGGCTCCGTCGGACCAGTTCAGTATGCCGCCCCTGCTGTTGGTCCAGATGACGTACTGCGCGCTGGCCATCGGCGCGGCAAGCGCGACGGCTGCAAGAATGAAGGAGAGCCCGCGATTCACTGTTTGCGTCCTCATCGTCTGCCTCGCTTCCTACGGTCTAATAGGCGACTGTAGAGACTAATACCGAACTTCTCTCCTGAAGTCAATAGGGGTCAAGCAAAAAAAATTATCATGTCCTAATGATCTGGCCATAAACATGTTATGTAATATTTCGCCGCCGACTACGCACCGGAGCTTCACTTTTTTGGCGGCGAACTGGCCGCGGTGTGGAGCGGGGCATCCCCTCATGCGTGCGGCGCCCCGGCGTTCGAGGAGGCTTCCGGCGGGCGGGCGTTTTTGTGTTCCCGTTGCGCCGCGGCGGCCGGATCAGCCGCTGCCGGTCTTCAAAACCGGCTCGATGCGGATGGCGCACGATCGGCCGTCGAGGTCGGTCGTCGCGACATCGGGGCCGAGGTCGGTCGCCACCGCGATCTCGAGGGCGAGGGTCTCGGCCTCGATGTAGTCCCGGTGGATTTCGACGGCGCGGCGGACCTCGTCGTCGGCCGCGTATCGAATCCGAATGCGGTCGGCCACCTCGAGGTCGGCGTCCTTGCGGAGCTTCTGCACGCGGTTGACGAACTCGCGGGCCAGCCCCTCGGCCACCAGCGCCGGCGTCAGCCGTGTCTCCAGCGCGACCAGCCATTCGGCATCGGCCGCCACGGCCATTCCCTCGCGCGGAATCCGTTCGAACTGGAGGTCGGCGGCGGACAGCTCGACGGGCCCCGTCCGAGTCTCGACGGACAGCGTACCGCCCTGCCGGATGCGTTCGACGGCGTCGCCGTCGAGGTTGCGCACGATCGCGGCGACGCGGGGCAGGTCGGGGCCCAGCCGCGGACCGAGCACGCGAAAATTGGGTTTGGCCCTCAGCGCCGCCAGGTCGCGCGCATGGGGCTCGAAGCGGACCTCCTTGACGTTCAGCTCGTCGGCGATCAGGTCCTCGAACGCCCGTACCGCGGCGAGCCGGTCGAGGTCGGGACCGGCGACGTGGAGCGCGGCCAGCGGCTGGCGGACCTTCAGGTCGTACTGGGCGCGGAGCTGCCGCCCCAGCGCGACGATGGCCATGACGTCGTCCATCTGCCGCTCCAGCGCCGGATCGCGCCGCGAGCCGTCGGCCAGCGGGTAGTCGCACAAGTGAACCGACTCGGGCATGTCGTCGGAGCGGAGGTTGCGGTAGATCGCCTCGCTGACGAACGGGACGAACGGCGCCGCGATCTTGCTGAAGGTCAGCAGCGCCTCGTAGAGCGTCGCGTAGGCGGCGCGCTTGTCGGCGTCGTCGGCGGACTTCCAGAAGCGGCGGCGGCTACGGCGGATGTACCAGTTGGTCAGCTCGTCGATGAAACGGACGAAGGGGCGGACCGCGCCCTGGAGGTCGTAGTCGTCCATCGCGGCGACGACCTCTTGGGCGAGGCGGTCGAGGGCGCTGAGGATCCAGCGGTCGAGCGGGTGGCGGTGCGCCGGAGGCGTCTGGGGGCCGCCCGGCCGCCAGCCGTCCACGCGGGCGTAGGTGACGAGGAAGACGTGGGCGTTCCAGAGAGGGAGCAGCAGCTCGCGCAGCGCGTGGCGCACGCCCTGCTCGGAGAAGCAGAGGTCTTCGGCGTGGACCACCGGCGAGTGGATCAGGTACAGTCGCAGCGCGTCGGCGCCGTAGGTGTCCATGATGTAGGACGGGTCGGGGTAGTTCTTCAGCCGCTTGCTCATCTTGCGGCCGTCCTCGGCGAGGATCAGGCCGTTGACGACGACGTTGCGGTAGGCGCTGCGGCCGAACAGGGAGGCGGAGAGGACCAGCAGCGTGTAGAACCAGCCGCGGGTCTGGTCGAGCCCCTCGGCGATGAAGTGGGCCGGGAAGAAGCGCTCCAGCTCGTCGCCACGCTCGAACGGGTAGTGCTGTTGGGCGTAGGGCATCGCGCCGGACTCGAACCAGCAGTCGAGAACTTCCGGCGTGCGCCGGTAGATCTTGCCGTTGCGCTCGAAGGTCACCGCGTCGACGTGGTGCTTGTGCAGGTCGGAGAGCCGGACGCCGGAGAGGGCCTCGAGCTCGGCGATCGACCCGACGCAGACGGCGTCGGAGCCGTCCTCGGCGATCCAGATCGGAATGCAGGAGCCCCAGAACCGGTTGCGGCTGATGTTCCAGTCCCGGGCCTCGCGCAGCCAGTTGCCGAAGCGTTTCTCGCCGACGGCGGCGGGGACCCAGTGGACGGACTCGTTGAGGGCGGCGAGCGTCTCGCGGAGGTCCTCGACGCGGACGTACCAGGCGTCGATCGCGCGGTAGATCAGCGGCGTGTCGGTGCGCTCGCAGAACGGGTAGCTGTGGACGATCGTGCCCTGATGTACGACCCGGCCCTCGCGCTTGAGCCGCCGGACGATGTCGGCGTCGGCGTCCTTGCAGAAGCGGCCGGCGTAGTCGGGCACCGCCTCCGTGAAACGGCACTCGGCGTCGAGCACGTCCACCAGCTCGATGCCGGCCGCCCGGCAGACGCGAAAGTCGTCCTCGCCGTAGGCGGGGGCCAGGTGGACCAGGCCCGTGCCGTCCTCGGTGCTGACGAAGCCGTCCACGAGGACGCGGAAGGCGCCCGGCCGGTCCGCGAACCAGGGGAAGAGCGGCTCGTAAGTCCAGCCTTCCATTTCGCGGCCGCGAAAGCGGGCGAGCACGGCGTATTCGTCCGGCTGGCGGTAGTACGCGGCCAGCCGGGCCTCGGCGAGGACGTAGACGCATCGCTCACGAAGGTCGAGGACGGCCGTGTAGTCGATATCCGGTCCGACGCAGACGGCCAGGTTGGCGGGCAGGGTCCACGGCGTTGTCGTCCAGATCAGCAGGTAGACCGGCGCGCCGGCGTCGGGCGGCGGCGGCGTCCAGCCGCTCCGCAGTCTCAGTCGAAGCGTAACCGAGGGGTCCTGGACGTCCTTGTAGTTGCTGCCGGCCTCGAAGTTCGACAACGGCGTGGCCAGCTTCCACGAATAGGGCATGATCCGGTAGCTGCGGTAGATGCGGCCCCGATCCCAGAGCTGCTTGAACACCCACCAGACGGACTCCATGAAGGGGGTGTCCATGGTCTTGTAGTCGTTGTCGAAGTCCACCCATCGACCCATGCGGCGAACGATGCGGCGCCACTCGGCGGTGTAGGTCAGCACCATCGAGCGGCAGGTCTCGTTGAACCGGTCGACGCCGTGCTCCGCGATGGCCGCCGCGCCGGAGAGGCCGAGCGTTTCCTGCGCCAGGGCCTCGATCGGGAGCCCGTGGCAGTCCCAGCCGAACCGTCGTTCGACGTAGTGGCCGCGCATCGTGTGGTAGCGGGGCACGATGTCCTTGATCGTGCCGGCCAGCAGGTGGCCGTAGTGGGGCAGGCCGGTGGCGAACGGCGGGCCGTCGTAAAACACGTACTCCGGCGCGCCGGCGCGCCGCTCCAGCGAGCGGCGGAAGACGTCGGCCTCGTCCCAGAACCGAAGGACCGCCTCCTCCAGCGCGGGAAAGGACACCTTGCTCGACACAGGCTCCAGCATCGCGAGCTCCTAGCGTGGCGCGTCGAAACGCGGACAAGTCGTGCAGCGTAGTTTTCCGGCGCGCCGGAATCAAGTATGCTCTCCTGTTCGGAGACGGCTCGAGCATGACGACTTCTCCACCGACGTCCGGCGCGGCGGGCGACGCCGCGGCGGAGGGGCGGCTGGCGGCGAGCGATCCCTCGGAGCGCCTGCGGGCGCTGGCGGAGCTGGCGGCCCGCGCGCCGGCGCCGGCGCGCCGAACCGGTTGGGTGAACCTGCACTACCACACTTTCTACTCGTACAACCCGAACCGATGGACGCCCTCGCAGATCGCGTGGCTGGCCTGCCGGCGGGGCCTCGAGGTGGCGGGCATTGTGGACTTCGACGTGCTCGACGGCGTCGACGAGGCGCTCGAGGCCGGGCGAATCCTGGGTCTTCGCACCACGGCGGGGATGGAATCCCGCGTGTTCCTTCCGGAGTTCTCCACGCGGGAGATCAACTCCCCGGGCGAGCCGGGCATCGCCTACCACATGGGCATCGGTTTCACGTCGTCGACGGTGGCGCCGGAGCTGCGGCCGTTTCTGGCCCGGCTGCGGGGGATCTCCGAGCGCCGAAATCGCGAGCTGGTCGCCCGGGTGAACGCGTACCTGTCGCCGGTGGAGCTGGACTACGACCGCGACGTCCTGCCGCTGACGCCGGCGGGCAACGCGACCGAGCGGCACATCTGCCTGGCCTTCGCCCGAAAGGCCCGCGCCACCTTCGCGGGCGACGCCACCCTCACGGCGTTCTGGAGCGAGAAGCTCCGGTGCGACGCGGCGGACCTGGACCTGCCCGAGGGCGTCGCGCTGCAGAACCGCTTGCGCGCGGTGACGATGAAGGCCGGCGGCGTGGGGTACGTCCGGCCGGACGGCGACTCGTTCCCGCCGTTGGGGGAGATGAACCGCTTCGTCCTGGCCGCCGGCGCGATCCCGCTGGTGACCTGGCTCGACGGCACGTCGGCCGGCGAGGCCGCCGTGGGCGAACTGCTGGATCTTCACTTGGCCGCCGGCGCCGCCGGCGTCAACATCATCCCCGACCGCAACTACCGGGCCGGCGTGCGGGACGCCAAGTACGCCAACCTCGTGCGCATCGTCGAGGCGGCGCTGCAGCGCGACCTGTTCCTGGTCGCCGGCACGGAGATGAACAGCCCGGGCAACAAGTTCGTGGACGACTTCGACACGGAGGAGCTGCGGCCCCTGCTGCCGCATTTTGTGCGCGGCGCGCGGATCGTGTACGGCCACACGGTGCTCCAGCGCCATGCCGGGCTGGGCTACGTCGGCGCCTGGTCGCGCACGGCCTTCCGGACCGCGGCGGAGCGCAATGACTTCTACGAGACCGCCGGCACGCTCGTCGAGCCGGGACGGGCCGACCGCCTTCTGGCCGCCGTGCCCCGCGGCGCCTCCCCGGGGCAGGTGCTCGACGCAATCCTGGCGGCCCGCGGCTGCTGCGGGGAGGCCCCCTCCCGCTGACCGGCGGCCGGGGCGCGCTCCAGCGCCTCCCACACCCGCAGGTCGGCGCGCGAAAACGCCAGGCGGCCCCGGTCGGCCGGACGGATCCATCGGACCGCGGCGCAGCCGATCGGCCGGGGGACCCCGCGAAGCGGCCGGCACCAATGGGCGCGCAAATCGATGCCAAAATGGCTGTAGTCGTGCCGCACCCGGGCGGCTTCGGGGCCCACCTCAACCTCCAACCCCAACTCTTCCATCAGCTCGCGGCGAATGCACCTTGTCACCGATTCGCCCGGTTCCACCTTGCCTCCCGGAAACTCCCACAGCCCCCCGAGCATGTCCCCGTCGCGCCGGCGGGCCACCAGCACCCGCCCCCGCCCGTCGATCGTCACCGCCGCACCGACCAGAATCCGCGGTGGCCGCCGCCGGCGCCGCGGCGAAGGCCACGCGACGGGATCGCCCGCGGCGAAGGCTCGGCAGCCGCGACGCAACGGGCAGACTCCGCAGGCGGGCTTGCGGCGCCGGCACACCAGCGCGCCCAACTCCATCATCGCCTCGTTGAACCGGCCCGCCGGCCGGCCGGCCATCCAACCCGCCAGGATTTCTCGGCCCTCGTCGTCCGTCACATCGCGCGCGAGCAGGCGGCTGACCACGCGGCGGACGTTGCCGTCCACCGCCGGCACCGGCGCCCCGAACGCAAGGCTGGCGACGGCCGCGGCGACATACGGCCCCATGCCGGGAAAATCCCGTAGGCGTTCGGGATCGGCCGGCAGACGCCCGCGATGGTCGCGGACCAGCCGGCGCGCCAGCTCGTGCAGTCGGCGGGCGCGGGCATAGTAGCCCAGGCCCTCCCAGGCCTTCAGGACCTCCGACCTCGGCGCGCGCGCCAGCGCCCGCCAGGAGGGAAAACGCCGGACAAAGCGCCGGAAATACGGCGCAGCGGTTTCGACGCGGGTCTGCTGCAACACGAACTCCGCCACCGTCACGCGGTAGGGAGTGCGCCGCGTCCGCCATGGAAGGGGACGGGCCGCACGGGCAAACCAGCGCAGGAGCGCGCCGATCGGCGGCGCGGCCGCCGCCGTCCCGCCGCCGCGGGCCGCCCTCAAATTCGGCCGACCAGGTCCAGCGAGGGTTTAAGCGTCTCCTTCCCCGGCTCCCAGCTCGCGGGGCAGACCTCGCCGCCGTGCTCGCGCACGAAGATCGCCGCCTGCAACTTCCGGAGCAGCTCCTTCGCGCTGCGGCCGATGCTGTTGTCGTGGATCTCGATGACCTTCAGCACGCCGTCCGGATCCACCAGGAACGTTCCGCGCAGCGACAGGCCGACGCCCTCGATGTAGGTGCCGAACTCGCGGGCGAGGTTGCCGGTCGGGTCCGCGACCATCGGGAATCGGATCTTCGCGATCGCCTTCGACGTGTCGTGCCACGCCTTGTGGACATACACCGTGTCGGTGCTGACGCTCAAGACCTCGGCCTTCAGCTCGCGGAACTTCGGGTAGAGGTCGGCCATCTCCTCCAGCTCCGTTGGGCAGACGAACGTAAAGTCCGCCGGGTAGAAGAACAGGATAAGCCACTGGCCGCGGAACTGCGACAGCCTCAGCGTCTTGATCTCGTCGTTCTGATAGGCCTCCAGCTCGAAGTCTGGAATGACGTGTCCGATCTTAACCATGGCGATGCTCCTTCGGCCGCGCGTTGGGCGCGGCCGTTAGAACTATACGCCGCCGAGGGGGCGCTGCAAGAGGAGTCCTCCACGGTCGCAGACAAGCCGCTCGGCGAGCTTCCAAACATTGGAACCCCGCGCGCGGAGACGTTCCAAGCTTTGGAACTCAGCCCCTCAGCAGTCGGACCGAGGCCCCGCCGCTACCGGCCAGAGCGCGGGGCAAACACCTGGAACTCGTCGACGGACGGCCCGTTGGTGCCTTCAATGTGCAACCGGACGATGTGCGCCGTCACCGGCCCGAAGGAGACCTCGCGGCGCCGACCCGCGGCACCGCCCCGGTGTGCCGTCACCCACTCTTCACTGCGGCGGATTTGAATTTCGAAGGATCGAATGCGGGGCCCTGCCGCCACCCATTCGTCAATCAGCGCGCGATCGAACGAGTGCGGTCGGCCGAGGTCCACCTCCAGCCAGCAATGGGTCACGTCTTCGTCGGTCGCCCAGCGCGTGTCCTCGTCGCCGTCCACGGCCTTGTCGAGCCCGAAATCCCGGTATCCGCGATACACGTTCGACGCCTTCGCCGGACGCCGAAGGGTCAGCCCGTCGCCGACGGGGGAGAGGGCGATGGGCCGGATCGAAAGGGCGGGCTGGTCCAGTTCAAGCGCGACGACGGTGGCGACCGGATGGCGG
>CAKZPT010000093.1 GCA_937139365.1 uncultured bacterium
TCACGTTCCATCCAATGGGAGGTCAGGGTTCTTCCCAGTACTTCCACGAGGCGGACTGGCTGGACTTCAACATGCGCCAGAACGGGCACGAGGCCGCCAATCCGCGGTATGCGCTGACGCGGGCCGACTACGACCGCATACCGGTCAAGCCGGTCGTGGACGGCGAACCGATTTACGAGGGGCACCCGGTGTCGTTCAAGGCGGCGGAGCATGGCATCTCCCTGGCCGCGGACACCCGTCGCGCGATGTACTGGGATCTCTTTTACGGTGCCTGCGGCCACACCTACGGCCACCATGCCGTCCGGCAGATGTAGACGCCCGAACGGTCCCCCGTGAACCACCCCATCCTACCGTGGCGGGAGGCGCTCGAGGCGCCCGGCGCCGTCTAGGCGCGCCACGCGCGGGACCTGTTGGAGTCGCGGCCCTTCTTCAGCCGCGTGCCGGACGATTCCCTGCTGGTGCCGGCCCCGGTGACGACGAATCTCGTCCCCGGCGCAGGCCTGCGCCGCTTTGCCGCGACCCGCGCCTCCGACGGCGCCTACGCGTTCGTATCTGTGCCCTGCGGCCATCCGTTCGAGGTGCGCCTAGAGGCCTTGGGCGGCCGGACGATCCGGGCGTGGTGGTTCGATCCGCGCACGGGCGAGGCCCGCCCGGCCGACGAGTTCCCGAAGGCGGAACGCCGGCGGTTCGTGCCCCCCACGCCGGGCGAGTTGGTGGACTGGGTGCTCGTCCTCGACGACGCCGCGCGCGGGTTCCCGCCACCGGGCCGCCGGCCGCGGGGTTGAAAACGGTCCGCCTTTTGGGATAATGCTAAGCTGCGCGGGCTCTCCGCAGGGACGCTCCGGAACCGGCGGCGCGGCATCCGCCAGCGGGGTGGCCGATCAACGGGTCGGCGTATAGAGTGATATGAGCCATTTTCTTTCTCGGGATCGCCTGCGAGGGACGTACACCGCCATCGTCACGCCGTTTGCGCGGACGGGGGAGGTGGACTACGCGCGTTTCCGCGAACTGATTGAGTGGCAGATTGCATGCGGCGTAGACGGCATCGTGCCCGTCGGAACGACGGGCGAGTCGCCGACGTTGTCCATCCCCGAGCACGAACGGGTCGTCGAGGCTGCGGTTGAGGCCGTTGCGGGCCGGTGCGCCGTGATCGCCGGCACAGGGGGCAATGCGACCAGCGAGGCGCTGGAACTCACCCGCCACGCCCTGGCCGCCGGCGCCAACGCGACGCTCCAGGTGACGCCCTACTACAACCGCCCTCCAAACGCAGGTCTGCTAGACCATTTTCGGGCCGTCGCCGACCTTGGCCTGCCGGTGGTCCTCTACAACGTGCCCGCCCGCACTGGGCGCGAGATTCCACTGGACATCGTCGAGAAGCTGGCGGAGCACCCCGCGGTCATCGGCATCAAGGAGGCCGCCGGCAACGTGGACCGCGTCAGCCATATCGTCCGCCGTTGCCACCTGCCGGTCCTCTCGGGCGACGACGCCCTGGCGCTGCCAATGATCGCCGTCGGGGCCGTCGGGGTCATCAGCGTGGCGTCGAACGTCATCCCCGAACCGATGGTACGGCTGGTGCGCGCGGCGCTCGAGGGGCGACTCGACGAGGCCCGGCGGCTTCATCTCCACTACCATCCGCTCTTCGCCGACCTGTTCATCGAAACGAATCCCGTTCCGGTCAAGGCCGCGCTGGCGATGATGGGCCGGGTCGAGGAAACGTACCGGCTGCCGCTGTGTCCCATGATGCCGGCGAACCGGCGCACGCTTGAGGCGACGCTAAGGTCGCTGGAGCTCCTTTGACTGGCGCTAGGGCGGCGGACGGCGAAAGCACTCCATGCGCCCGCGACTCTCGGCGATGCTGGTGGCGACGGCCACGTCGGCGGCCGGCGTCGATGGCGTGGAGCCGATCCAGCTAACCGTTCCCCCCGAAGCCTCGGCGGCGGAGCGGCACGCCGCAGACGAACTGGAGCGGATCCTGCCGAGGATGTTCAGGCGCCCGGTGACGCGCGAGGAGGATGCCGCGGCGGCCGTGCGGATCGAACTCCGGTACGACCCGTCCCTCGGCGCGGAGGAATACCGCCTCCTGCGTGAATGCCGTTCGCCCGTGATCCGGATTCACGGCGGCCGTCCCCGGTGCGTTTCGTATGGCGTGTACGGCCTCTTGGGCGATTGCCTTGGCTGCCGATGGTTTATCCCGGACGTCGAACGTGTCCCGGCGAAAAAACTGGACGATCTGCCGGCGGCCATGAACGAATCGCACCGGCCGGCGTCCGAATACCGCGAGGTGTACTGGCGGGAGGCTTTGAACGCAGACTGGGCGGCCCGAAACCGCCTCAATTCCAATGGGGCGCCTCTCGGCGAACGGCACGGCGGCAAAATCATCTACGGGGAATTCGTCCACACCTTTGACCGGATCCTGCCCGCCGCGAAGCACTTCGACGAACATCCCGGATGGTTTTCGATGGTCGGCGGCCGCCGCCTGAAAGAACACACCCAACTGTGCCTCACGCACCCGGAGGTGTTGGCGCGGACGATCGCGGCCGTCCGCGAATGGATCCGCCGCCGCCCGGACGCGACGATCTTTTCGGTGTCGCAAAACGATCGGCACAATCCATGCCAATGTGCCGCCTGCGCGGCGGTGGACGCTGCGAAGGGCAGCCACGCCGGGTCCCTCATTGCGTTCGTCAACCGCGTGGCCGAGGCCATCGAACCGGACCACCCCCACGTTTCGATCGACACGCTGGCCTATCAGTATATCCGTCGTCCGCCCCGAAGGCTTCGTCCGAGTCCGAACGTGATCGTGCGGGCACCATCGAGTGCTGCTTTGCGCATCCGCTCGACGGCTGCTCCGAAGAGAGCAACCGCTCCTTGATGGAGGTCCTGCGGGGGTGGAGTCGGTTGACCCACCGCCTGTATGTCTGGGACTACACCACGAATTTCGCCCATTATCTCTTGCCGTTTCCCAATTTCGCCGTGCTCGACGACAACGTCCGGAAGCTCGCAGCCCACGGCGTGGCCGGCGTATGCGAGCAGGGGAACTATTCGCCCGGCGGCAGCGGCGAGCTTGCGGAGTTGCGGAGCTGGGTGCCGGCGCAGTTGCTCTTGAACCCACGGCTCGATGGCGACGCCCTGATCGGCGAGTTTTTGGATGGCGTATACGGGGCCGCGGCACCGGCGGTGCGGCGGTATCTGGCCCTTCGTAAGGACGCCCGGCGAAAGGGGGGGCACGTCCGGATTTTCGACGGGCCGGATCGGCCGGACCCGGTCCCCGACGACGTGCGCGAATGGGATGCTGTCCTCGCCGAGGCCGCGGCCGCGTCGGCCGGCGATCCGGCCCTTGCAACACGGGTCGAGCGCCTGCGAATGCCGGTTTGGTATACGATCGTCTCCCGGCGCATCGGGGATGCGCCCTCCGTGGCGGCGGCGGCGAGGCAACTGGCGCAAGCGGCCGGGCGCCATAAACTGACCCATTTCCGGGAGAGGGGACGGGAAATGGCGGACGATCTCACCGCGTTCGAGCTGGAAGCCCTACGGCGTCCGTTGCCGTCCCCGCCGAAGGGCGTCGTGCGCGGCGAGGATTTTCTCTTCCGTCTTGCCGCTTTTGGCAAGTTAACGGAGCGGCTGGCCGATCCATCCGCGGACGACGGCGTCGCCGTGCGGATGGCGGGCCGGACCACGGAATGGGCGGTGCAATAGGTCCCCACCGGAACGTCGACCGGAACCACGTACCGGGCCGTTGCACGCGTGCGCGCCGAGGTTCGCCAGCCCTCGGGGCCGGCGTTCAGCTTCGGCATCTATGATCCGACGGCGCGGCGGGGACTCGCGCGCAACTTTTGGGCGGCGGCCGACGCGCCCACCGGCGGTTACGGTGCGATCGAATTGCCGCCCGTCCGGATTCCGCCCGGCAGTTTTCTGTGGCTGGCGCCCCGGGACAACGAGGCCTCGGTCACCGCCATCTGGGTCGACCGGATCGAGCCGTATCCCGAATCCGAGGGCGAGCCGCCGGCATCGAAGGAACCACCATGAGAAAGCATCCGTGCTGGTTCGCAGCCATGCTCGGCATGGTGGCGGCGCGCGCCGATGACGCCTCCTCCGCCCGCCTCTCCGCGCTGCGCATATTGGATGGTCGATATCCGATGGCGTTCTTCTTCCGCGGCTCCGAGGTGGCGGCCCGACGCGGCGCCGGCAACTTCGAGGAATGGGCGGCCGAGTTTTCGCGCCTCGGCGGCATCATGGGCAAGTGCCTGGACGAGGAAGTCCCCGGCACGATGGTCCGTAACCCCGATGGGTTCGTGCGTTTCAAGGAACGGTTCCCGGACCAGGCGGTTTTGCTGCATTTCAATGGCAACGCGCGGGATCCATTGTTCTAGACCGGCCGGTATTTTTCGGGCCATTGGATCTACCGCGAAGCGGCCCGAATCCTTTCTGATGTGCCGGCCGAGGAGGGGGAGACCGACCTCCGTGTCTCGGACGCCTCCCTGTTCAAGACCCACGGCGGCCGCTACCGAAACAGTCCCGACGACGTGGCGCTGTTCGGGGTGGCGCCCGATGGCCGCCATGACTGGACACGATGCGAACAGACGCAATTGGTCGCGGTGGATACGTCGGCTAACCGCATCCGGGTTCGTCGCGGCTGCTACGGCACGCGGCCGCTGGCTTTCAAGGCCGGCGAGGCCCGCGCGGCAGCCCACATGGCGGAGGGGCCGTGGGGCCGCCGCAGTCGCCTATTGTGGTTCTACAACTTCGCAACCCATTGCCCCCGCGATCGAGAGGGAAAAACCTGCGCCGACCGGCTAACCGAGGACCTCGCCGGCTGGTTCGCGCCGACCAGGTTGCTCCGGCGCCTCGACGGGCTGGAGTTCGATGTCCTGTTTCATGTCACCCACGGCGACACGGACGGTGACGGGCGGGTGGACGACGGCATCGCGGGGGGGGGAATCAACGCCTACGGAGTCGGCGTGGTGGAGTTCGCCCGCCGGTTACGGGAGCGGATGGGCCCGAAGTTTTTCCTAATGGCAGATGGCGCGCTCGGCCCAGGCGGCCAAAACTCGCAGCGCGCGGTCGGCTCCTTCAACGGCATCGAAAGCGAGGCTGGTCGAAGCTCCAGGACTGGGACGTCGACGACTGGTCCGGCGGCCTCCACCGGCACCGGTTTTGGGCGACGTTCGGGCGGTCGCCCACCTTCAGTTACTTCAACCACAAGTGGACCGAGCCGGTGCCGGGAGAGGCGGGAATGACCCAGCCTCCGCAGGTGCCGATGTCGCGGCATCGCCTGGCCTTGGCGGCCGCGCAGATGGTGGACGCCGCTGTCTGCTACTCGTTCGTCCCGCCGCCGGACGGGGATGGGCGGGACGGAATCTGGGATGAGCTGGTGGCCAAGACCGAGCGCTGCTATGTGAGGCTGGGGCCGCCCGCTGACGCTGCCCCTTCGGTTGGCCGACCGCGCGCCGGACTTGTGGGCCGCCGGATGGACGGCCTGGCAGGGACTCTCCAACACCGTGGTCGAGACCATGTCGGGTGGCCGGGTTGTGTTGTTTCGACGTGCGGACGGTCCGGCGGTCGTGCTGGGACGAGGCAGGCCCGCCGACGGCCGAAATCTCGTCATCTCGCTCATTCTCAGCGCCGCGCCGCTGCCGGGCCATCCGCCGGATCTTCCCCGTCGGGTGCAGGTGGAGGTGGGCGGGGGCGAAACCGTGCTTTGGAATTCGACCCCGTCCGACCTCACCACGACGATCCGCGGTGGTCGCGAACAGCCGCGCGACCCTGCGAGCGGCGGCGCCGTGAGCTGGCGCCCCCGGCTCGAGTCCGGCGGCACAGCGATGTCGGGCCTCCTGGTGCATCCGCCGTTCCGGGGCGTGAAGGGCGCAGTGCATTGGTTTGCAGATGTCGACGTGCCGCCGTCCCACCTCCCGGAGCTGCGGTTTTCCCTCAGCCTTGCCGATCGCGCAAGGGACAAATCCGACGGTGTGTGGGTGCGCGTGGACGTAGCCGATCTACATGGGGGCTCGCCAGTCGCCTGGACAAACCTCCACCAGGCCCTCGCGCCGGCGGGGGGATGGCAATCGCATTGTGTTGGGCTGGCCGGCTGGTCGGGCCGTCGCGTCCGGCTGCGCTTTACGGCGGATTGCGGCCCTTCGGACAACGCCACCGCGGATCACCTCCAGGTGGGCGGGGCCAAAGTGGTCGATGTTGTCGGCGGTGTCACGAAGGGGAAGCGTTTCACCCTTTGGGTCGTGCCGACACCGTTTATTTCGCACCTCTACGTCCGCCCCGTGGGCTCGCAAACTGTGGACGTGAAGATTTCTGGCCGAGGGCGGCGCGCCGGTGACGACTCATGCGGCGGCCGCCCGGGCGTCGCCGGACGCCGTGGCGCGGCGGTTTGAGGGCGGCCTGGTCCTGGCCAATCCGGCCCACGAACAGGTGGCGTTCGACCTCGAATCGCTCGCGCCGGGCGGAAAGTTTCGCCGGCTGCGCGGCTCGCCCGGCCAGGACCCGGCCGTCAACAACGGCGAGCCAGTCGGCCGGACTGTCACGCTGGGCGAGCGTGACGGTCTGCTTCTTCGCCGCGCCGACTAGAACGAGATGTGACCGCCAGCGTGGTCTGCGGCTGCCCGACGGAGACGATCGTTGATGGCGCGGCCAAGCCCCTCCTCGGGCACCGGACGCGCGTAGATCGCCGCCAGCCCCGCCGCATCGAGTCGCCGCATGGCCGCAAAGAAACGCGCGGCCGCCTCGCGAAGGTCGCCTGACTCGGACAACACCTCCACCTTCGCCCAGCCGGACCGGGCATCGGGCGGCGTCAGCGTCAGGAGGCCGGAGACGCCCGCATCCGGCGGAACGGCGTCGGAGACCCACCATCGAAGCGTCGTTGTGGGCGAATAATGGCGGGCCAGCCGCCCGGGGGATTGAGGACGCTCATCGACGGCGCCGGCCTCAACGATCGGCCCAATGGCGCGCTCGAGGTCCTCGACGGGGCACCCGCCGAAACGCAGCAGCGTCGGCCGCGGCCCGGCGAGGGAGAGGATGGTCGACTCGACACCCACCGGGCATGGCCCTGCGTCCAGCACCAGCGGCACGAGCGCGCCCAACTGCTCCCGGACGTGTTCAGCCTCCGTCGGACTAGGGCGGCTGAACGAATTGGCGCTGGGGGCGGCGATGGGGCCGCCGAGTTCGCGCAGCAGTGACTGGGCGATCGGATGCCGGGGGCAACGAAGGGCCACTGTCGGCAGGCCAGCGGTGACGATCTCGGGGATGACCGGCGATTTCGGCAAGACCAGCGTCAGCGGACCGGGCCAGAACCGGCGGGCCAGCCGCTCAGCGGTTTCGGGCCAGATGGAGGACAGGGCCGCGGCTGCTGTCCGGTCCGCGACGTGGACGATCAGCGGATCAAAACGCGGCCGTCCCTTGATCTCGAACACGCGCGCCACGGCGGCTGGATCGAGAGCATGGGCGCCCAGTCCATAGACGGTTTCTGTGGGAAACGCGACCACGCCACCTTCGGCCAGCATTTGCGCGGCCCGCCGGATCGCGTCGGAAAGGTCGCCGTTTCGTCGGCGGGCCTCGTCCTCGGCAAGGATCCAATCGGCTGCCTCCCCGATGCCCGGCACGACGATCGTGTCCGGCGCCAGCTCCGCGTGGTGTTTCTCGCCATGTCCGGTGCGCACATAGATGCCCTGCGCGCCCGCCCGCCGGCCGAACTCGACGTCGTGCGGGTGGTCGCCGACGGTGTAGGAGCGGGGGAGGTCGAGGCCATAGCGGGAAGCGGCCTCGAACAAAAAACGGGGGTGGGGTTTGATGCAGTCGCAGCCGTGCTCCCGAAGATGGGGACAGGTGAACACCTCGCGGATCCGGACACCACCCTCGTCGAGGATCCGGAGCAGATGCCGGTGCACGCCCTCGACCTCCGCAGCCGTCAGCAGTCCGGCGCCGATCCCGCCCTGGTGCGTGACGATGAAAAGTTCAAAGCGCTCAGTGAGGCGCCGAAGGGCCGGCAGTGTCTCCGGATACAGAACGACGTCCTCCGGCGAACGGAGATGACCACGGTCCTCAATCAAGGTTCCGTCCCGATCGAGGAACACAGCCGGTCTTCGGCAGCGCGGATCGATGGTCGTGTCGCACATGCGGACAGGATAGGCACTCCCCGCGCCTTGGGCGACTCCCTTTCCATGGCTGTGGCGCCGCGCCATCCCCGTTGCAGAGCGAACATCGCGAAGCCGGGGGCCGGCGCCGGCCCACCCGCCCCGGACCGCGGACGGGTCGTGTCAATGCCGGCGGGGTAAGCGGTGAGTAGAAATATCCGGCGGATGGCGTGGTCAGCGCAGGAGGGGCTGTAGGGCACCGGGAAGCTGAACTGGGCGGGCGGGGAGAGGAGGCGTCAGCAACTGCTGGAAGTCGGGACGGATGCGGAGCGGATCGAAACGGGTGTCTTGCCGCAGGTGGGTCCGTGCGCTCTCGCCGCCGACCTGGACCGCGTTGCGCAAAAAGGCCAGGGCGTCGTCGGGGCGGCCGACGGCAAGCCGGACCGCGGCCAGCTCGATCCAGCCGTTCGGGTCGTCGGGCCGAGCGACGGTGTAGCGCTGGAGCGCCAGGTCGAGGAGGTGGGGACGCTGCGCTTCGAAGGCGAGGCGGGCCAGCTGGAGGTAGAGATCGGCCGATAGCCCTGTTTGCTGGAGAATCTGCTGCATTAAGCCGTCAAAGGGGCCGGGGCGGTTGTGGCGGCGGTACAGCGTGAGCAGCTCCAGGGCCGCGGGGATCTCGATGCGTCCGGTCGCCGCCTGCCGTTCGAGCTCGGTGATCCTTGCATTTCCCTCTTCGAGTTGATCGATGAAGCCGAGAAACTCGCGAATCTTGTCGTTCTTCGGGTCGCCTTCGAGAAAATCTTGGATGACCTTGCGCGCGTCGGCGAACCGGCCTTGGGACAGGCGCAAATCGGCCATCCGAAAGTTCGCCTCCGGGCTGAGCGGATACAGGTCGATGGCCTGTTGGAACGCATACTCGGCCTCGCCGTGGAGGCCACGTGCGGCGTAGAGCCCGGCGATCGCGCCGCGAAGCTTGGAGAAGGTCTTGCGCGCGACAGCGTCCCGCAGGAATTTTCGATCGCCGAGGAGCCGCCGGCAGTACCAATCCCAGAACTGGCGATCCTTCCGGACGATCTCCGGTTCCAGCTTCGACGGCTGTCGGCAGATCTTCATGATCAGACCGTGAGGTTCGAGAAATTCGTACATCCACGGGATCACGTAGCTTTCCTCGACGTAGAACGCGTGATGGGGGTTGTTGTCGAAGATCTGGCGGGCGAGGATGCCGTTGATCTGCATCACCCCCTGGACCCCCTGGACGCTGATGCGGCCGTCCTTCACGGCGATGTCGGCGCCCGCATGGAGCTGGCCGCTGCGGACCAGGTCGAAGTACTGCTGGAAGGCGAGGTTGCTGTCCTGGATGGAGGGGATCCAGATCGTGTCGCCGTACAAGTCGCGCATCACGTTGAGGTAGGTGTTGTCGGCCAGCGCGTTCTGGGTGATGAGGTAGACGTCGGGGCGGATTCGGGCCGAGTAGATCATGTAGGTCGGCACGAACCGGCCCGGGTCGGTGCCGCCGAAGAAGATCGCGTTGGGCCCCATCGGGGGCGGGTAGCTCGGGTCGGGGTAGGCCCCCCACTCGCGGGCGAACTCGTCGGCGGGCAACGTCTTTTCGAGGTATTCCCGGATGCCTTCGACGCCGCGCAGCTGCCAGTCGCCGAACTGCCAGCCGTAGTCGTGGCCGTTCTGCTCGGCGCCGCCGAACATGCGGACGAGCTCCTCGTCGAAGAAGTTCTGCCAGAGCATCAAGCCCGGCGGGAACAGAAGCGCGCCGGCGACCGCCGCCCACCGCAGCGCCCGCACGGTCCCGACAAGCAGCTCGATCATCGCCAGCATCAACACCAGGCCATATCCGAGCCACAACGCGTACAGCGTGTGCGACTGGATGAATTGCACGCGGCCGATGAACAACGTCTGGATGTCCAGCGCAGGGTTCCACAACGCGATGAACACGATGCTGACGGCGACGAACCCCATCGCGGTCGTCAGCAGCCACGACCGGCCATCGTCGGGCGTCTCAAACCGGAACGAAACCGGCGGCCGTCGCGCGAGCCAAAGCGCCGCCCCGCCGGCCGGCGGCAGAACCATCAACGCAAGCACCGCCAGACGACCCATGGCGCTCTTCGTCTCCGGCCCCGTGAGCAGGCGCAGCATGTGGTACTCGTAGAACAGAAGCACCGCCGCCAGCAGGGCCATCAGCGTCAGGTAGGAGGCGGCGGTGAAGAGGTGACGACGGCCGCATTGGCGCGCGATGCCTTCCAGCAGCTCCACCCCCTTGCCGGCCAAGCCGACGCCGCCGATCGCCAGGGCCGCGAACGCGATCAACCGGTACAGCGCCACCAGTGCCGCCGGCGTCGGCACCTTGACGATAGCCAGCAGCATTTCCACCGACACCAGCGCGCCCACGCCGGCCGCCAGGAGGAACGCTACGCTGAACATCCGGACGCGGCGGCCCGCGATCGTCACTTCCCACATTGTGAACGGCAGGATGCCGCCGACCACCAGCGGCAGGGTGAACTGGCGCCGTAGGTCGGCCAGGTACGCGCCCACCTGGCCCACGAACTTCGACGAGAAGATGTCCGTCGGCGTGATGCGCTCGTACTGACCTCGGCTGATGGCGTGGAGGAATCCTTCCCACGTCCGCGGATAGGCCCAGTTCATCGGCGGATTCTGATCCGACGCGATCGGCAGGTAGAGGTAAAACGACAACCCCAGCTCCGCCAGCAGAAACGTGAGCGCCACCGTGCGCCCGTTGGGAAGCCAGACCCAGCCCAGCACGGGAATGCCCACCGCGAGCGCCAGATGGATCCAGAAGGCCGGGCCGCGGGGCCCCGCCGGCGCGGTCCATGCCCACGTCGGGTGCCCGAGGCGGACCAGCGCCACGTTGACGGCCACCAGCGCGATCAGGCCGGCGCCGACGATCATGAAATCCCGGAACAAATCGGGGTCGCGAGCCAGAATCCCCAGCGCCAGCGCCAAAGCAAAGAACAACAGTGTTTGGTGGTTCGTCAGGCCAAGCCCGAACAGAAACGCCATCGCGTACAGAACGTGACGGTCCGCCGGCCGGGCCATCCAGCGGTAGAGCAGCAGGGCGATGAAGATCTGGAAAAACGCGTTGAGGGCGTAGACCTCGACGATCACTGCCTGGGACCACATCACCGGACTGAACGCCAGCACGAGCCCGGCCGACACCCCGCACACGGCGCAGAACGTCTGCTCCACCGCCGGCTCGAGGACGTCGGAAAAGCGTCGAATGCCACGGAGAAAATCCGCGCTCGACCGGCTCACCAGCATCGCCAGTAGCCCGCAGGCCAGCGCCCCGAAAACCGCGGAGGCCAGCCCGACGCCCCAGGCCGGATTGGGATGGCCGAGAAACGTCTTGCGATGGAAAACCCATTGGCAGAACCACGTCAACAAGGTCCAGATCGGGTACCCCGGCGGATGCGGAACGCCCAGGTAATCGGACGCCACCGCCAGCTCGCCGGAGTCCTCCAGCGTCACGGTCGGGGCCAGGGTCAGCACATAGCCAACCAGCGACGCCAGCGTCGCCACGGCGAACGCAATCCAGTCCGCCCGGCCGAAGAACCTGCGGCCGAACTTCGGGGAGTCGACATGGCCATCCGAAACGGTCGCCAAATGGACGGGAGGCGTCGTGGACATGGGGGCGTTAAGGTAGGGAAAGACGGGGTTCAAATCAAGTTGCGCCGGCCGGCGGCGCCGGCATGGGCGAGGGCAAAGTCGTAGCGGACGGGATCCTCGGGGGCAACCATGGCCAGCACCGCCGTCGCCTCCTCCGCCGCGCGAAAATTGGGCGTCCGCCTCCGCGTCAACCCGAGCCGGCGGACCGCCCGAAAGGTGTGCACGTCCAGCGGCAGGACGAGATCGGCCGGCGAAAGGCTGCTCCAGCCGCCGGGGTCGATCCCGTCGCGGCGCGTCATCCAGCGGAAATACAGGAGGAGACGCTTGCAGGCCGATCCGCGGCGCGGATCGGGTAAAATGACGGAGCGGCGCAACGCGGGCTCCCGCCAGCGAAGGGCCTCGACAAAACGCGCCGCCGCCTCTCGCAGCGTGTGCGCAGTGCAGAGGGCCCTCCGCATTGCGGCGTCAAGGTCGCCCGAATCGCGGCGCAGGGCGATGGCGGCCCGAAGCAGGGCGGCAAGGTCGTCGCCGTCGAGCCACCGGTGGCGAAAACCCCGCAGCCGGCCTTGGAGTAAGCCGGCTTCCCAGCAGGAGGGGTAAGTCCCCAAACGGCGGAAGACCTCCCTCACGGAACGCAGGATCGCCGGCATGGCTCCGAAGGCCAGCATGGCTGCGACCAGTCCGGCCATTTCCCGGTCGGCCTTATCCGGAAAGGCTCGGACCACCGAGACGGGATCGCGAACCAGATGCGGCGGCCGATGGAACCGCCGGTGGAGGCCGTCCAGATGGGCTCGAAGGCGCGCGACGCGGGAGGGCGGCCAGAGGGAGACGTCGACGGCCGGCAGTGCCAGCCGCGGTGGCTGGCGGCTCACGGCAGGGATAGGCGGATCGCCTCCACCGGGCCCTGGGTGGGCACAAGGCGGGCCGATGAAAACGCCGCGGGCAGCAGCACGGTCACACCGGCGTCTATGCGGACATGTTGATCCCCGCCCTCGATGAGCAGCTCGCCATCGCAGATGAACCACATCCGCATGGCCGGCGCCGGCGGTTGATCCTCGACGGCCGCGCCGATGCGCCACCGTTCCATGACGAAAGCGGAACAGCCGATCATCCGCTGCCGCTGGGAATGCGGAGGGGAGGGCAGCGTTTCCGGCGTGCAGCGAGGCGAGGAGGTGTCCGTCCAGCGGACGCACCGGAGGGCTTGGGCCACATGGGTCTCGCGCGGACGGCCGTCATGGCCGACTCGTCCCCAGTCATACATCCGGTAGGTCGTGTTGGAGTTCTGCTGCACTTCGAGAATAACCAGGCCCGCGTCGAGCGCGTGCACCCGCCCGCCGGGGACGAAAATCGCGTCACCGGCAGCGACGGGAACCCGGTTGAGGACTTCCTCGAGCCGTGTCCGGCGAATCGCGTCTTCGACCGCGGCGCGGTCAACGCCGGGCCGCAGGCCGGCGAACACGCAGGCGTCGAGCTCCGCCTCGAGCACGTACCATGCCTCGGTCTTTGGCTCGCCGCCATGGCGCGCCGCACACACCTCGTCGGGATGCACTTGTACGCTGAGTCGCTCGCGCGCGTCGATCAGCTTGACGAGGAGGGGAAACGGCCCCGGCCGAGCGTGGACACCGAGGAGCCCCGCCGGGTCCGCTGAACGCAGCTCCGACAACGTGCGGCTGGCCAACGGTCCGTCCGCAACCACGGACATTCCCTCCGACCGGTCCGCGACTTCCCATGACTCGGCGTAGATGCCGGGCGGCTCGGGCCGTCCGTACTTGTGAACAATGCGGTCACCGCCCCAGATGTAGTCCTTGTAGACGGGACGAAATCGCAAGGGCATGGGGGGGATGCGCAATTCAGCCATGAAAGCCTCCCGCGGGGGTTGCCGGTCGCTCCTCCTCAACCTGCGGCAGGTCGGCCGGGTCGCCCGGCCAACCGAGGTGAGCCAGAGGTCCACGGCCGCGGCCGATGCCGCCGCCATGCCGCAGCCCCTGGGTGACATACGCCTTGGCAAGGACGACGGCGGACGGCAGCGGCTGGCCGTGCGCGAGGAACGCCGCGATGGCCGCCGAGAGGGTGCAGCCGGCGCCATGACCGTGGTTCACCTGCAAACGCGGGCCGGCGAGCCACTGTCGGCGTCCGTCGCGTAGCGCGAGCAAGTCCCGGCAGAAGATGCCATCCGATGCATGGCCGCCCTTGATCAGCACGCCCCCCACGCCGGTTTCAAGCAGGCGCTCCGCCGCACGGCGCATCGTTGCCGCGTCGTTGACCTCAAAATCGCAGAGGCGCGAGGCCTCGGGCAGGTTCGGCGTGACCAGCGTCACGCGCGGCAGCAACTTCGCTAAAAGCGCCTCCACACCGGTCTCGTCCAGCAAGGCGCCGCCGGCCGAGGCGGCCAGCACGGGGTCGCAGATCACGGGGACGCCCGCGGCGTCCACCACCCGGGCCACGACCGCGACGTTGGACGCCGTCCCCAGCATCCCGATCTTGATCGCGCGCGGCGGCAGGTCCTCGACGAGCGCCTCCAACTGTGCGGCAAGGAGGTCCGGGGCGACGGGCTCGACGCGCCGTACGCCCAGCGTGTTTTGCGCGATCACTGCCGTGATGGCTGAGCCACCATAGACGCCAAGGGAATGAAACGCCTTGAGATCCGCCTGGATTCCCGCCCCGCCCGAGGGGTCGGTGCCGGCAATGGTCCATGCGATCGGCCGCACGATCATCATAGAATTATGGCGCACGGACCCGGCTCGGGCAACACGGCTGCAGGCTCCGGCGAGGATAAAGGTGGCTGCCCAGGCTGCGCTCTGATATGAATGAGCGAATGGATCAACGAATCATCCGGCCTGCCATCGCGGCGATGGAGGGCTACACGCCCGGGGAGCAACCGCGCGATCCCGGCGTGGTCAAGCTGAACACCAACGAGAATCCCTATCCCCCGTCCCCGATGGTGGAGCGCGCGCTGCGCGAGCTGGCGGTGGAAAGCCTGCGAAAGTACCCCGATCCCACCGCCGCGGACCTTCGCGCCCGCATCGCGGAGCTCCACGGTTGTCGCCCAGACCAAGTGCTGGTCGGCAACGGATCCGATGAGCTGCTTGCGCTGTGCGTTCGCGCGTTGGTGCCGAGGGATGCCGGCGTCGGCTGGTTCGAGCCCTCGTATTCGTTGTATCCGGTTCTCGCCCGTATGGAGGAACTTCGCGCCTGTCCCGCAGAGCTCGGTCCGGACTACGGATGGCGGGATCCCGACGTGCCGACGGCCGGCCTGTTCTTCATCACGCGGCCCAACGCCCCGACGGGCACGCTGTTCCCGGAGGACGCGGTCCGCAGCTTCGCCGCACGGTTTGCAGGCGTGACCGCGATTGACGAGGCCTACGCCGATTTCGCACCGGCCGACATGTCTCCCTTCGCCGCGGGGAGCGAACGCACGATCGTGTTCCGCACGCTGTCGAAGTCCTTTTCCCTGGCCGGCCTCCGTGTGGGCTACGCCGTGGGGCCCGCCCCGCTGATCGCGGCGATGGCGAAGATCAAGGACTCCTACAATGTGGATCGGGTCGCGCAGGTGCTGGCGCTGGCGGCGTTGTCGGACCTGGACTGGATGCGGGCCAACGCGGAGCGCATTCGGGGGACCCGCGAACGTGCGGCGGCGGCGCTGCGTGAGATGGGCTGCCAGGTGCACCCGTCGGCGACCAACTTCCTATGGGTGCGCCCGCCCGGGATCTCCGCCGCGGAGACCGCCGCCGCCCTCCGAGCGCGACGCGTTCTGGTCCGCCATTTCCCGGGCCCCATGACCGGCGACCACCTGCGCGTGACCGTGGGGACCGACGCCGAGATGGAGGTGTTTCTCGCGGCCATGAAATCGGTGATCGGCTGATCGTCACTGGGGCGCGCTCGCCGAGGTTTCCTGCGCGTGTTCCTGCGCCGCGCGCAGGGCTTCGCGGAAGGCATCCGAGCGCATCTCGGCGTGGCGCAACGCGGCCTCCAGTTCCCGGACCCTGTTCTCGAGTTCGCGCACGCGCGACTCGAGCGCCGCCGTCGTTGCCCTCCCTGCGTCTCGGCGCTCCAATTCCTTCAGCCTGGCCTCGAGCTCGGCGGCGTGGCGACGAGCCTCGTCGCGCTCGACCTCGGCGGTCTCCCGCTGCTCGTCAAGCAAGCGTTGCATCGCAAGGAGTGTTTTCTTTTCCTCGTCGAACAGCCGGTTCAATTCGTGAAGGCGTTCCTGCGCGGACGCACGGTCCTCCCCACCGGACGGCTCGGCGCTGCCAGGCGCGGAGCGACCACCTCCTCCCTGGATTTCGGCCAGACGGGCGCGGAGTTGGACCACTTCCCGCGTCCGCTGGGCAAGCGCTTGCTCCAAATCCCTTACCGTCGAGGTTCGGGCCTCCGGCGGGGCAGGGGGGGCACGCAGTTCCTCGACCATCCGCTCGAGCTCGCGGATGCGGCGCGCGTCCTCACGAGCCTGCCGCAGCAGTTCCTCACGTTCCGACTCCGCTGAGGTCGCCACCCGGGTGACGGCGGTCAGGCGCGCATTGGCCTGGCCCAGGCGCCGCAGGAGGTCGTCGCGCTCGGCCCGGAGACGATCCGCCTCGGCCTTCAGGTCCGCGGTCCGCGCCCGACTGGCAGCCAGGGCCTGTTCGGCCGCCTGCAGGCGGAACTCCGCGTCCGGTTGACCGCCTGCGGGAGACGGCCCCGCATGTTCCTGCGCAGCCAGGGTGCGGATCAGGAGCGCAGTCGCTGCTAAAACGGCCCAACGTTCACGGCTGCAGGCGTTTCTCGAGAGCGGCATCCGGCGGTTCTCCAAGCGCAATCGCCCGCTGGTACAAGGCCCGCGCCTCCTCGACCGGGGGACTCCTGGACATCATCAGCAACGCGGCGAGGTTGTAGTGGGACTGGCCGTCGTTCGGCGCCAGCCGGATGACTTCGCGGAATTCGGCGACAGCCTCGTCCAGGCGTTGGAGCTTGTACAACGCAATGGCCAGGTCGCGGTGGTAGATCGGCTGCGAAGGATCGGCGGCCACCGCGCGTTCCAAGGCGCGTACGGCGGAGCGGCGATTGCCCTCGCGGGCCTCGACGAGGCCCAGCAGGTGGTGGCCCGCGGCCATGTCGGGATACAGGCTCACAAGGCGCTCCGCGGCCGCGCGGGCGTACCGCAGGCCGGCCTTCGCGAGGTGGGAGCGTCCGAAGCCCAGCAGCGCGTCGGGGTCGGCCGGCGCCATCTCGACGGCCCGGTCGTACAGATGGATGGCGCGGTCGACGTCGTTGGACGCCAGGGCGGCGGCGGCTTCCACCAGAAGCGACCGAAGCTCCATTGGCGGCTCGGCGGGGGCGGAGGCAGGCGCGGATCGGCGGGTGGCCTCCGGGCCCGGCGGGGTCGGCGGCGATTCCCGTTCCTGCTGAAGTCTAGCCAGTTCCCGCTTCAGATCGCGGACCTCCTCCTCGGCGGCGCGGGCCTGCCGATCACGAAGATCGAGCTTTGCCGCTACGGCCTGGAGTTGTGCCTCGAGGCGGAAGACCTGAGTTTCCATGGCCTTGCCGCGGGCCGCGATGGCGTCCGGGGATTCCAGCTGTTCCAGCCGGCGCTCCAGTTCCCGGCGCGCGGCCGCCGCCTCGTGGGCCTGGTGCTCCGCAGCGCGCGCGCGTTCTTCAGCGGCGTGCAGCGCGGCGGTCGCCTGCGCGAGTTGTTCGCGCAGGGTGGCGGTCTCGCCGGCGCGCTCGGAGGCCTCCTTCATCGCGCGTCCGAGTTCGCGGATTCGCTCGCGATCGTCACGACGGGCCGCCTCGGCGGCGGCCAGGTCGGCGGCCAGCTGTTCGGCCCGGGCCAGGGCACGGTCGCGCTCCCGGTTGGCGACCGCGGCGGCACGGGCCAGTTCTTCCAATCGGCGGTCATCCCCGGCCACTCCGACCGAGGAGTCCGTCCGGGCCGCAAGCTCCTCCTGGGCCGCGGCCAATCGCGCGGCCAGCGATTCGGCCCGCGCCTCGGTGCGGCCCAGCGCCATCCGGAGGGCGGAGACGTCCCGCTCGGAGCGGTCCAGTTGCCTCGCAGACTCCGCCAGCCGGGCAGAGAGTTCAGCGATGCGCGTTTCGTCGGCCGAGGCGCTTTCGCGCGCCTCGGTCACCGCCCGTTCGATGGTCTCGACGCGGCGCGCCAGGCGCGCGGCCTCCTCGGACGCCTTCCGCGCCTCCTCGCGCCACGCATTCGCCTGGTCGGCGGGCACGCTGTCGCGAAACTCCGCCAATCGGGTCTCCAATTCGCGCGCCCGCCGTTCGGCGGCTTCGATTCGGTCGGCGGCCGTCTTGGCCTCCCGTTCCAGTCGGGAGGCCTGAGCGACCGCGGCATCTCGCTCGCGGGAGATCGCCTTCTTTTCCTCCGCCCACATCCGGCGTTCGTTTTCTAGTTGCTGGACCGCCGCCTGGAGCTCGCCAAGGCGGCTCGCCGATGTTCCGACCGGCGGCTCGGGCACCTTGTCCGCGACGGACTGCTTGAGGAGGTCGGCGATCCGGCCACGGCAGTACTCCATCCGGTATTCGACAGTGGCCGCCTTGTAGTCGGGGCGCTCCCGTCGCAGCCGTTCAAACATCGTGAGGGCCTTCTGGTAGCCCGCCACCGCGGTCTGGCGATCGCCGGCCTCGCGGGCGCGGTCGGCGCGAAGCATTTCGACGTACGCCGCCTTCTCCGGTAGCTCCTCCGCGGCGGCCGCGGCCAAAGCCGCCAACGCGGCGGCCACGATCTGCCGCCATGGTTTGCCGTCAGGGCGTCGGCGGAGGGGTTTTGATCGTTCCGAGGCGTTCTTCAATCCGTTCATCGCGTGGTTCTCCAAGTTCGAGCGCCCTCCGGTAGCACTGGGCGGCCTTGTCGGGCTGGGATGGCTCGCCCTTCAGCAGACACACGGCCGCGTTGAACCACGACTCGCCATCGGAGGGATCCAACGCGACAACGCGAAGAAACCCATCCGCGGCTTCCGCATGGCGGCCGGCGTCGTGGTTGGCGACCGCGAGTTCCCGCGCGATGTCGGCGTTCTCGGGCGCGAGCTGGAGGCCGCGGCGCAGAATCTCGATCGCGCGAGCGGTGTGGCCGGCGCGGGTGGCGGCCCGGCCCACCAACAGCAAACGGCGGGGGCTCTCAGGAAAGGCAACCAGCAGGCGTTCAGCCTCGGCCCACGCCGCAGCGGTGTCGCCAGCGTTCAGAAGCACGTCGATCAGTGCAACTCGCGCCCCCGGTTCGTCGGGCTGGCGGCGAAGTACCTCCTCAAGGTGGTGCCGGGCAACGTCCCACCGCCCTGCATCGGCCGCCGCGTTGGCCGCGGCCAACAGCGATTCCGTCGACTCATCGACGGCCGGTGCCACCGGGACCGGCGCGGAGACCCCTGCGGGTGGCGCGGCCGTCAACACGGGCTCCGGAACTGGCGGGGCGCCGGTCAAGGACGGCGTCAGCACCGCCGGCGGCGGCGTCGAGACGTTGGCCACGACGAGAGCGGGGGGCTCGGTAGCGGGCCGCGGCACGCGTGCCAGTCGCATCGGGGACAGGGACGGAGACGGCGGGGGCGGCGACTCCGTAGTGGACACGGCTGGCTTGGGGGGCACCTCGCCCGCCGACAGTTGCAGGGGGGGCGGTGGCGACTCGACGCCGTCGGCATCGCCCTCGCGGGAGGCGGCCTGAAGGCGTCGCTCGAGGTCGACCAGCGAGGCCCGCAGCCGCAGCCGCTCCGCCTCCGCATCGTCGGCCCTCTGGCGTTCCCGTAGCAGGGCCGACTCGACCTCGCTCTTCTCCCGCGTGACGCGGCCGAGGTCCCGTTCGAGGGCCACAAGCCGGTCCTCCATTTCCGCGACAGCTTTGCCGGCGGCATCCACCCGTGCGCGGGCGTCGGCGAGGTCGGCCTCGGCGCGGGCCAGGCGCGCCTGCAATTGAACGTTGTCGGCGGCCAGCGCGTCCACCCGGGCTTCGGCCTCCCGGCGGCGCAGCTCGGCGGTGTCCCGCGCCGCCTTTATCTTGCGGAGCTGGCGGTCCTTTTCGTTGACGCGGATTCGTAACTGGTCGTAACTGGCGCGGATGCGCTGCACGGCCGCCTCAATTTCGGCCATCGGATCGGGTTCGCCCGGCTCCGCTGGGGGGCCGGGGGGCGACGTGTCGTCGGCGACGGCGGCCCACACCGCGACGCCCGCAACGGCGGCCGTGCTCCACACCCATCGCATCTTCATGCTGTCGTTCTTCCCCCGGCCGACACCGGATGCTATAGGAAACCCGTATGCCACATCAACGCGGACCGGACCCAGCGGGGGAAGAGATTCTGTACGGACGTCAGGTCCTTCTGGAGGTCCTGCGGGCGGGGCGGCGCGCGCCGCGGCGGCTTTGGGTGGCCGACGGTGTCCGGCCGAGCGGGACGGTCGCGGAGCTGTTGCAGGAAGCGGGGCGCAGGGGGCTGCCAGTGATCCGCCGGCCGCGGGCCGAGCTGGACCGCCTCACCCGCAGCGGAAATCACCAGGGGGTGGCAATGGAGGCGGGCCCGTTCGGGTGGAGCGATCTCGACGAGCTGATGGATGTGGCGTTGCGGGCGTCCGAGCCGCCGTTTCTTCTTATCCTCGATCACGTGCAGGACCCCCAGAACATCGGTTCGATGCTGCGATCGGCCGACGCGGCGGGCGTGCAGGGGGTGGTGTTCGCGCGCGACCGCGCCTGCGGCATCACGCCCGCGGTGGTCCGGGCCTCGTCGGGAGCATCGGAGCACATGGTGGCAGCGCAGGTGGGCAACATCGCGGAGACGGTCGCGTTGCTCCGCCGCCGCGGGCTGGCGTGTTACGCGCTCGAGAACGTCGAGGGTGCATTGGCGCCGGACGAGGTCAGCATGACGGGTGGAGTGGCCATCGTGGTCGGCGGAGAAGGGGAGGGTGTGGGGCGGCGGGTGCGGGCGGCGTGCGATGCGCTCGTCCGGCTGCCGATGTGCGGCCGAGTGGGGTCGCTTAACGCGGCCGTGGCGGCGGCCGTTGCGATGTTCGAGGTCCGGCGGCAGCGGGACCGCGCGGGGGGGGCGGCGCCGTGAGCCTGCGCCACCCGGCTACGGAGGCGTGGGAGAAGCGACTGCGCGACGTCTTCCACGATATCGACCGGCGGCTGGAGGCGAGGTACGGGAGCCGGCTGGCGCGCGACCCGCGCCGGCCCGCCGCCGGCGTGACGTCCAGCCACGAGGCCGACGGCATCTTCAACGTCGGCGCGGCGTACAGCCCCGGCTTCGGCTCGCGGCACGGGGCGGGCTACGTGGTGGAGATCGGCATCCGCTCGGTGCGGCCGCCGCCGCCGGCGTTGCGCGAGGAGATCGAACGGGCGGTCGTGCGTCAGCTTCGGCTGGCCCTCCCTCGGGCCTTTCCCGGCCGGCGACTGGAGGTGATCCGCGATGGTTCGGTATGGAAGATCGTCGGGGACCTCAGTTTGGGACGCGCTTGAGTCCCGCGGCACTGGCTGTGTATAGTGAACCCCGATCTTCAGGGCGAGGTGAGCGCCGCGGCTTGTCCGGGGCGCAATTCCTGACCGGCGGTGAAGCCCGCGAGTCCCCGGCGGGCCGGGGGCCGATGCGGTCATCCCCCAGGGGGAGATCCGCAGCCGACAGTACAGTCTGGATGGAAGAAGATCCCGGCGCCCGCATGCGCCCCCCTGAAGTTTCACGGCCGTCGACATGGCACAGTCATGAGCGCACCCGCGTCGAAACGTCGGACGTCGCCGGCATCCTACGCATCGATTCCCGAGGCCATCCGCGCCTACCGCCGGGGCGAGATGCTGGTGGTGGTGGACGACGAACTCCGCGAGAACGAAGGCGACCTGGTCATCGCCGCTGACCGCGTGACTCCGAAGGCGGTGAACTTCATGATCCGGGAAGGCGGCGGCCTGGTCTGCGTGGCGATGGAACGCACGCGGCTGCAAAAGCTGGGGCTGTCCCGGATGGCCCCGTGCGGATCGGGCGACCGCTTCCGGACGGCCTTCATGGAGAGCGTGGACGCTCGCGAGGGGGTGACCACCGGCATCAGCGCCCATGACCGGGCCCGGACGATTCGCGTCCTGGTCGATCCGCGGTCGCAGGCCTCGGACCTTGTTCGTCCAGGCCACATGTTCCCGCTCGAAGCGGTGGAGGGCGGCGTGCTGCGCCGTCCGGGGCACACCGAGGCGGCGGTGGACCTAGCGCGGATGGCGGGGCTGACGCCGGCCGGGGTGATCTGCGAGATCGTCGCGCCCAACGGGCGCATGGCACGCCGGCCGGAGCTGGAGCGTTTCGCTCGCCGCCACGGGCTAAAGATGATCTCCATTCGTGACCTCGTGGTCCACCGCCGCCGTCAGGAACGCCTGGTCGCCTGTGAGCAATCGGTGCGCCTGCCGACCGCCGACGGCGTCTTCACGTTGCACATGTACCGCGCCGCGCCGGAGCAGGAGGTGCATTTGGCGCTGACGCTTGGCCACCTCGACGGCCAACGCCCCGCCCTGGTCCGGGTGCACAGCGAGTGTTTGACGGGCGACGTATTCGGTTCCCAGCGGTGCGACTGCGGCTCGCAGCTCCGCGCGGCGATGCGCGCGATCGCGGCCGAGGGGCGGGGGGTGCTTCTCTACCTTCGCCAGGAGGGCCGGGGAATCGGGCTCGAGCACAAGATTCATGCCTATGCGCTGCAGGAGCGTGGGCTCGACACCGTCGAGGCCAACCGGCGGCTCGGCTTTGCGGCCGACGCCCGGGACTACTACGCCGCCGCCCAAATCCTGCGGGACCTGGGGGTGATCCGCTGCCGTCTGCTCACCAACAATCCCCTCAAGGTCGAGGGACTGCGAAAATACGGCGTCGAGGTCGCGGAGCGGCTGCCGCTGATCATCCGGCCGACACCCCACAACGAGCGGTACCTGCTGGCGAAAAAGCGGAAGCTCGGACACTGGTTGTGAGTTTCCACACGATGGCGACTCCCGATCATTTCGATACGACTTGCGAGTGGCCGCGGTGGCCGGGCGTGACGGAGCACCGCGGCGAGGGCGACGCCGCGGGTCTGCGGATCGCGCTGGTCGTCAGCCGGTTCAACCTCCGGCACACCGCCGCCCTTCTGCGTGGCGCGGTCGAGACGTTGCTTTCGCTGGGCGCCCGGCCGGGCGATCTCGAGGTCGCGTGGGTGCCGGGCGCGTACGAAATTCCGCTGGTCGTGGAGGCGCTGGCCGCGCGCCGGACCTTCGACGCCGTCTGCGCGCTCGGCTGCGTAATCGAGGGTGAGACGCCCCACGCCGCGCTGATCAATTCCACCGTGGCCGCAACCTTGAGCGAAATCTCGCGGCGGCACGGCGTGCCGGTGCTGGACGCCGTCGTGCCGGCCCGCACGGAGGCGCAGGCGGCGACACGGTGTGGCCCCGGGCCCGACAACCGCGGCGCCTACGCGGCGCGCGCGGCGGTGGAGATGGCGCGGCTGATGGCGCGTCTGCGGAGAGCCTCGCCATGAGCCGCCGCCACGAGGCGCGCCTGCTCGCGGTGCAGTTCCTCTTCCAGAGGGACTTCAACGCCGGCGATCTGGAGGAGGCGTTGCGGGATTTTTGGGACGGCCGGCAGGTCTCCGACCGTCTGCGCTCGTTCGCCGAGGAACTCATCCGAGGCGTGGAGTCCGTCCGTCCTGATCTGGACGATCGCCTTCGCGGGTACGCGACCAATTGGGACCTGGCTCGGATGGCGGCGGTGGACCGGAACATCCTGCGCCTGGCCTTGTACGAAATGATCCATCGGCCGGACATTCCCCCCGTGGTCTCCATCAACGAGGCGGTGGATTTGGCCAAGGAGTTCAGCGGCCGAGCGTCGGCCCGGTTCGTAAACGGGGTGCTCGACCGGGCTGTCCGGGACGTGCCCCGTCCAGCGCGCTGCGCTGTCCCGGACCCGCGTCTTTTGACCGGACCGGCGCCGTCGCGACGCGGCGGGAGGGCGCGGTGAACCTGTGGCGCGCCGCCCTGGCCCGAACGCGCGAATTGGTCGAACGCGCGCTGGGACGCAGGGTTGCGGGCGGAGCGCGCCTGTCGGATTGGGAGGAGGCGCTCATCCTGGCCGATGTCGCACCGGCCCTCGCCGGGGAGATCTGCGCCCGGCTGCCACCGCAAACGGGCGTCGGCGAGGTCGCGGCGGTTCTGGAATCGCTGCTGGCGCCTCCACCCGTCCGGCCACAGGCTGGCCAGCCCAGGGTCGTGATGCTGGTCGGCGCCAACGGATCGGGCAAGACCACCAGTTGCGCAAAACTGGCCCGCCGGTCGGCAGCCGAAGGGCGCCGTCCCCTCCTGTGCGCCGCCGACACCTTTCGCGCCGCGGGTTCGGAACAACTCCGGCTGTGGGCCGAACGCCTCGGTTGCGAGGTGGTCGCCGGCGCGCCGGGGGCCGATCCGGCCGCCGTAGCATTCGACGCTCTCGAGGCCGCGATCCGGCGGGGGGCGGACGACCTGTTCATCGACACCGCCGGCCGGATGCACACGCGCGAACCGCTGATGCGGGAGTTGGACAAGATCCGACGCGCGCTGGCGAAACGGCGGGAGTCGGCGCCGGACGAGGTCTGGGTGGTGCTCGATGCGGCCCTTGGCCGGAACGCCGTGGCGCAGGCCCGATCGTTCGGCGCGGTTGTGCCGCTGACGGGGGCGATCGTGACGAAGCTCGACGGATCGGCGCGGGGTGGGTTTGTGTTTTCGCTCGCGCGGGACCTGAGGTTGCCGGTGGTGTACGCGGGGCTGGGTGAGGGCCCTGATGACCTGGTCCCGTTCGATCCACGACGGTTCGTCGATGGTCTATTGGCCCCGGAGGACAGCGATGCGCAATCCCGCGGATGAACGCTGGATGCGCCGCGCCGTGGAACTGGCGGCGATGGGGGAGGGGCTGACGCGACCCAATCCGCCGGTGGGCGCGGTGGTGGTGCGGGAGGGCCGGGTGGTGGGGGAGGGCTGGCATCGCCGTGCCGGCGAACCTCATGCCGAGCGGATCGCGCTGGCCACGGCAGGGGCGCAGGCGCGGGGCGCCACTATGTATGTCACCCTCGAACCCTGCTCGACGCACGGCCGCACTCCGCCATGTGTGGATGCGATCATCTCGGCCGGCGTGTCACGGGTCG
>CAKZPT010000094.1 GCA_937139365.1 uncultured bacterium
AGCGCCGCGAGTTCGGCGTCCGACGCCGGCTCGATCCGCCGGATGCGATGCCGCAGCGGGGATTCCGCCATGCGCCGCAAGATCGGCTCGCACTTCCAGCCGCGCCGGCCGGCGATCGCCAGGTCGCCGTCGAAACCCTCCAGGCGTTCGAACACCTCGACCAGAAAGGCGAAGTTCTTGCGGGGCTCGATGGTCCCGACGCTCAGCAGGTAGGGACGGTCCAGGCCGAGGGCCCGGCGAACGGCTGCTGCGGCGGCTGCGTCGGGCCGGACCAGTCCGGGCGGCACGGCCAGCGGGACCGCCACCACCCGGTCGGCCGCAGCCGGCCACTGTTCTCGGATCTCGGTCGCGATGGTCTCCGAGTCGGCCAGGATCGCGTCCGAACGATCCACGGTCGGCCCGATGTGCGCGGTCAGATAGGCGAGGTTCCGTTCCTCCGTGGTCGCCGGGTGGTGGAGGAACGAGAGGTCGTGGATCGTCACCACCGTGGAGCCACGGCGCAACGGCGGCCGAATGAAGTTGGGAAAGTGGTAGACGTCCGCTCTGCCGGCCAGCGCATCGAATGGTGGAAAGCCGATGCGCTTCCAGCCCTGCTGCACGAGGCGGCCAGGCAGCCACCGGATCGAACGCAGGCCGACCGCCGCCGGTGGAGTCCATTGGCGACGGCGGCGGAAATCGAGGCAGAACGCCGTGAGTTCGTCGTCCTCCCGCTGGGCGGCCAGATGGGCGACCAGGCAGGCGACATACCGCCCCACTCCTGCGCCCTGTGCGACCGCTGCCTGGACATCAATGCAGACTTTCACGACGTTCTCACTCGAATCGTAAACAATCGCACAGCCCTTCGCCACCGGCGGATCGCCCGGTGGTGTGCCGCCCCGCTTGTTGCGGTGACGAGTGGGCGGGGGAGCCAGAGGGCGCGAGGGTCTCTGGGCATAGGGGCAGGAACCCAGGAAGTTCGGCTGCCGCCCTGGGTGGCGTCGTGAGAACGATCGCCGCGGAAGAGGGCAGCCTGGGAAGATAGGAAACGGCGGGAGCGGGGGGCGCCAAGCCCCGCTCCCGCCGGCGGATCAGACGGGATCAGGCCAACGCGGCGCGGTACAGTTCGGCCGCCCGATCCCAGTCGACCACGTTCCACCAGGCGGTCACGTAGTCCGCTCGCCGGTTCTGATACTTGAGGTAATAGGCGTGCTCCCAGACGTCGATGCCCAGGACGATTCGGCCGCGGAGCTCCGAGACCCCGGCCATCACCGGCGAGTCCTGGTTCGGCGTCGAGCCGATCTTCAGCCGTCCCTCGTCCACGACCAGCCACGCCCAACCGGAGCCGAACCGTCCGAGCGCCGCCTTCTGGAACTCCTCCTTGAACTTCTCAAAGGATCCGAACGCCGATTCGATGGCGCGGGCCAGCTCCCCAGAAGGCCGGCCGGGGCTCTTCGCCGTCATGAAGGTCCAGAACAGGTTGTGGTTCAGCACGCCGCCGCCGTTGTTCCGGACTGCCGTGCGGATGTCCTCCGGCAACGCCGCGAGGTTGCCGAGCAGCGTCTCGAGCGATGAGCCGAACAGTTCCGGATGTTGCTCGAGCGCCGCGTTGAGGTTCGTCACGTAGGCGGCGTGGTGCTTGCCGTGGTGGATTTCCATGGTGCGCGCGTCGATGTGAGGCTCGAGCGCGTCCACGGGGTAGGGGAGTTTGACCAGTTCGTGCGGCATGTTCGATCTCCTTTCCGTCAGGCCTTGCGCCGAACTCGCCCCGCCGCCGGTCCACCGCCCGAGACCGGGCGCGGCTACGGCACCGGCAGCTGCGAGAAAGGTTCGTCGCGTACATGGGTTCATTCGCAGTGATCTCCTGCGCTTGCAATGTACGGCCGGTCGGCCTTTTTTCCAGCGGAGCCCCCGTGCTCCGGCCTCAAGCGGTTTTGGCGACCGGATCGAATGAAGGTGGCGGCGCCCCGCCGGCGCCGGGTTGGCGCCGTTTCCCGGGTCCGGCCAGAGGGGGCGGAATGTTCCGCCTCCGGCGGCATGGCCACGTCACGCCGCCATCAGAGCAAACCGTGGGATCCCGGCGCAGGAAGGTGTCGCACGGTCCGTGCCGCTTGGCGCGGGACGTCGACCGGCCTAGGTTGAGCCCATCCCGGACCCGACGGCGGCCGGGGACGGGGAACGGAGTTGAGGATGGCGGAGGTCGAGCTCAGGCAGGTGGACAAGGAATACCCGGGGAGGGCGTGGGCGATTCGCGATCTTTCCCTTCGGGTCGCCGACGGCGAGTTCGCGGTGCTGGTGGGCCCTTCCGGTTGCGGTAAGACGACGACGCTACGGATCGTTGCGGGGCTCGAGGGCGCGACGCGGGGTGAGGTCTGGATCGGCGGACGGCGGGTGGACGAGGTGCCGCCGCGCGACCGGAATGTCGCGATGGTATTTCAGAACTACGCCCTGTATCCCCACATGACCGTGTTCGAGAATCTGGCCTTCGGGCTGCGCCGGCGACGCTTGGCGCCGGCCGAGATTCGCCGCCGCGTGGCGGAGGTCGCGCAGACGCTGGGGCTGGAGGGATTGCTCGGCCGAAGGCCCTCGGCCCTGTCAAGCGGGCAGCGCCAGCGCGTCGCCCTGGGTCGGGCGATGGTCCGCGAGCCGGCGGTCTTCCTTTCCGACGAACCCCTCTCCAATCTCGACGCCCAATTGCGGGTGCAAATGCGAGTCGAGCTGCGGCACCTGCATCGCCGGCTTGGCGCGACGATGTTGTACGTCACCCACGACCAGGTCGAGGCGATGACGCTCGCCGACCGGGTGGCGGTAATGCACGAGGGCCGCCTGCGGCAATGGGCGCCGCCGCTGGAGGTGTATGACCGGCCGGCGGACCTGTTTGTCGCCAGTTTCGTCGGCCACCCGCCAATGAATCTTTTGCGCGGCCACTGGCGGCGACGGGAGGGGCAGTGGTGGTTTGACTCCGGCGGCCTGACCTGGCGGATCGCCGGGGCCGAGCGGTTCGGCGCGTCGCCCGATCGCGAGGTGGTATGGGGCATCCGCCCCGAAAACCTCCGGCCTTCGATGGGCGGTTCCGGGTCCACCGGGCAGCTTCGGGTGACCGTGGCCGCGGCGGAGCCGCTGGGCTCGGAGACGCTCCTGCATTTGGACTGCTCCGGCCACCAGCTGGTCGCCCGTCTTCGAGAGAGGGGCGAGCACAGCGGCGTTATTTGGGTTGCGCCCGACGCCGACCGACAGCACTTCTTTGACGCGGCGACCGGCGCTCGTCTACCATGGACCTTTGTCATGCTAGACGATCTCGGACCCCTGGGGCAGGTGGCCGCGGTGATGGCGGGCGCGTTCATCATCCTGGCCGGCATCTACAGCGCGGTCAAATACGAATGGACCATGCGGGCGGCGCGAGCGGGGACGGCGGCCTTGGGGCCGATGGACTTGCTCACGCTGGCGGTTTCGAGACGGGTTGGCGACCGCTCACGGCGGGGGGAGTTTGCGGTCATCTGCCTGGATTGGGACCGGCCTGCCGAGGAGGATGAGCGATCTGGGCGTGTTCGGGCGCTTGCCGGCTGTCTGCGGCGAGGGGACGACGTGATCAGTCTGTCGGCCGACCGGACGGTGGTGGTGGCGAACATCCCCGTATCCCTTGTTGGACGGCTGGAGGGGCGGTGGCGGTCGCGGCTGGGCCCCCAGGCTGGCTTTCGGATGGGCGTCTCGGCGTGGCCGGCCGACGGGGACGATGCGGAGCGCCTGCTTTCGGCGGCTGCGGATCGGTTGGGCCGCCCGCCCGCCCCGCCGGCCGATCCACCGGTCACGGCCCCGCCTCCGGCGCCGTCGGATATGCTCGATCCCCTGACCGGGCTGCTCCGCCCTGAGAAGATCGACCGCGCCGCCCGGAAATACATCTCGCAGTGCCGCTACTCCGGCCGGCCGGTCACGGTCATGCACATCGACATCTTTCGCCTGGAGGAGATCAACGAGCGGTTCGGGCGAGAAGCGGGGGACGCAGTCGTCGCCAACTGCGCCCAGGTGTTGTCCGATTCGCTTCGCCAGTCCGATTTTCTTGGCCGGCTGGAGGGCGACGAGTTCCTGGCGATCCTGGAATGCCCGCCGGCCGCCGCGGAAAAGGCCGCTGCGCGGCTGGTCGCGGTGACCCGCGAGTCGTCGGCGTCGCTCGGCCCGCTGCGGCTGCCGTACAGCATCCACATCGGGATCGCAGGCATCGGCGGAATGGGATCCAGCCCGGCGAACGTGCTCGACGCCGCGACCCTCGCCCTGCGCCGCGCGGAGCGGCAGGGACCCGGACGCTGGGTTGTCTACCAGCGCGCGATGGAGGAGGTGCCGCCCGAGCCGCGGCCCGTGGAAGATGTCTGGTGAGAACCCGGGGACGCGCCAAACCATGTTGAAACTTGGGGTCAACATCGATCATGTGGCGACACTACGAGAACTGCGGGGAACTCCGTATCCCGACGTCCTCGCGGCGGCCCGCGTGTGCCGCGACGCCGGCGCCCATGGTGTCACGGTCCATCTGCGCGAGGACCGGCGGCACATCCGCGATGCCGACGTCCGCGTGCTGCGGGCGGAGCCGGGGCTTCGGCTGAACCTCGAGATGGCGATCGCGCCGGACGTGCTGGCGGTCGCCCTGGAGACGTGCCCCGACGAGGCCTGCCTGGTGCCCGAACGGCGGCAGGAGCGGACGACCGAGGGCGGACTGGACGTGCTTGCGAACGAAGCGGCGGTGGGGACATGGGTCCGCCGCCTGTCCGATGGCGGGGTGCGCGTGTCGCTGTTCATTGAGCCAGATCCCCGCCAGGTCGAGGCCGCGGCCCGGGTCGGGGCACCGTGCATCGAACTGCACACCGGCACGTTGTGCACGTCGACCGGCGCGGCGGCGGAGCGCGAACTGGAACGCCTGGTCTCGGCGGCGCGCCAGGCCGCCCGCCTTGGGCTGCAGGTCAATGCCGGCCATGGCATCAACCGGGGAAACCTTGCGGCGGTTCTCGAGATCCCGCACCTTGACACGCTCAACATCGGGCACAGCATCGTCTGCGAGGCGGTGTTCATCGGCCTGGACGGGGCCGTTCGGGCGATGCTCACGGCGATGCAGGCCTACCGGGGAGGGCGGCCATGACGGACGTCGACGCTGTTAGGAAGGCAGCCCGGGGGGCGCCCTCCGCCGGCGAGGTGATCCTTGGGATGGGCGTGGATGTTGTCGAAGGCGAACGCGTCCGCCAGGCGATTGCCAATTGGGGCGACCGGTTCCTGTCGAGGGTGTTTCGGGGCGAGGAGCGGGCCTACTGCGAAGGCCAGGCGGCGCCGTGGCGGCATTTTGCTGGCCGGTTCGCTGTGAAGGAGGCCGTCGCCAAGGCGTTCGGCACCGGGATCGGCGAGCGGGTCGGCTGGCGCGATGTGCAGGTCGTCCGCGACGCCGCGTCGGGGGCGCCGGGGGTTCGCTTGCACGGCGCGGCGCTGCGGCTGGCCCGGGCCCGCAACGTGGGACGGGTGCTGGTCAGCATCACCCACAGCCATACCTTGGCCATCGCCACCGTTCTACTGATCGGTCTCGCCTCGGGGCGCCCGTCGCCGCGGCGGCGGCGGGGGGACATGACCCCCCGGCCTCGCGGGGAGGCGGGCGAACACGAATGGGGGATGCAAGGATGACGTCGAAGGCACTTCGTCGGGCGATGCAGGTCGTGGCTATCCCGGCCGTCGTCACGGCGGCGGCTGGGGAGTTGGTTCCCTGGTCACTAGCGGAAGACGATGGCGGGGCTGGGCCGGCGGACTTGAGGCCCCTGCTGGGGCAGTCGGCCGCCTCGATTCTGCCGGTTCGTGCCGAGGGCGGTCGCCTCACCGCCGGTGGGCGGCGGCTGCGCATTTTCGGCATGGACGTTACCGCCGGGGCCTGTTTTCCCAGCCACGAAAACGCCGGGATCGCGGCCGCGCGGCTGGCCCGCTCAGGGTTCAACGGTGTCCGGTTTCACTTCCTCGATGCCACCTGGGGTCGGCCGCAGCTCATACGGTACGAGAGTGGTTCCTGGACCAACTGGGACGACGAGGTGCAGGAGCGGTGGGAACATTTCATGGCCCGGCTGAAGGAGCAGGGCATCTACTGGAACGTCAATCTGCTCGTGGGTCGCCGGTTCGGGGTCGGCGACGGAGTGGATCCGGCGATTCAGCGGATGAAGTGGAAGGCCGCGCATGCGGTCGGTTTCTTCCACCGCCCGCACGAAGAGACCCAGATGGCCTACGCGCGCCGTCTTCTCAACATCGTCAATCGCCACACCGGAATTCGGATCGCCGACGACCCCGCGCTGGCCATGGTGGAGATCAACAACGAGAACGGCCTGGCCCACACGTGGATGGGCGGGGACCTTGACGACCTGCCGGAGCCGTTTGCCGGTGACCTACGGGGCCAATGGAACCAGTGGCTTCGCGCGCGGTACACGAACACCGCCGCGCTGGCGGCCGCCTGGGGAGCGCGGCGCGATGCCCCGGGCGCGGAGCTGCTGCGCAACGGCGACTTCGCCGCCGGGCGGGGCGGCTGGGTTCTGGAGCAGCACCGCGGCGCCCGTGCCGAATGGACCCCCACCGGTGGCGTGGCCCTCGTCCGCATCCTCGACCCTGGGACCAATGTCTGGTCGATCCAGTTCAACCAGCCCGGTTTCGAACTCCGGCGGGGCAACGTGTACACGATCCGATTCCGCGCGTCCGCCGATGCGCCCCGGCGGATCCTCGCCCAGGTGATGCAGGCTCACGACCCGTGGCAAAACCTGGGCTGGGATGCCACAGTCCATCTGGACCGCGAGGAGAAGGATTTCGAATTCACGTTTGTCGCCTCTGCGGATGACTCCCGCGCGCGCTTCGGTTTTACCGAGATGGCCCAGCCGGGGGCGGTGTTTCGATTTTCGCGCCTGTCCCTGCGGCCGGGCGGCACGGTCGGCCTTGCGGACGGCGAACGGCTGGAGGGGGGCACCGTCGCCCTCCCGCTTCGGCGGGGCGGCCGGCCCCCTCTTCCCGCTCAGCGCGCGGATTGGCTCATGTTCCTCCGGGAGACCGAACAGGCCCATTGGCGCCGGATGCGACGGTGCCTGGTCGAGGAAATCGGCGTTCGCGCGCCGGTGGTCGGCACCATTGTCGCCACGTCCACACCGCGGCTGATGGGCGAGTTCGAGCTGGTCGACAACCATGAGTACTGGCAGCATCCGATTTGGCCTGGGCGCCCCTGGGATCCGGAGAACTGGATCGTGCGCTGTCGCACCATGGTCGATTCCCCCCATGAAGCGACCGTGGCCAGGCTGGCCTATCGGCGGGTGATCGGTCGTCCTCACATGGTCAGCGAGTACAACCATCCCGCGCCCAATCCCTATGCGAGCGAGGGGCCGTTGATGCTGTCCGCCTACGCGGCGCTGCAGGACTGGGATGCCTTGTTTCTGTACACGTGGGCCCACGACGACACAGGTTTCCGGGCCGGCCGTATCACGGGGTTCTTCGATCTGGCCCAGCACCCCACCGTGCTGGCCCAGGTGCCGGCCGCCGCGATGATGTTTCGGCGTGGCGACGTCGCCCCCGCGGCGCGCCTGGCCGCGCTCCCGTGGTCCGAATCGCGGGAAGTCGAACGGCTCACCACCGTCGGACACTCGTGGAACACGGTGGCCGTCCGGGCCCCCGACTTCGATCTGGGGGCCGCTCTTCGGCACCGCGTGGGGCTCGACCTCGCGGCCACCGATCCCCTGCCCGAGTGGCCGCCCGCGTCGGTGGGTGGCCAGACCGAGTGGCGTGCGGACACCGGTGAACTCGTCTGGACGCTGGTCGCCCCCTCGCGGGGCGTTCTGGTGATCCGGAGCCGACGGAGCAAGGCCGCCTTGGGTCGGATCTGCGGGCGCACGGTGGACCTCGGCGACGGCGTGGCGGTCACCGCAGGGCCCACGCGGTTGGACTGGGCCGCCGTGTCGCTGACCCTGCTGGAGGGCGAAACGCCCGCGCGCGCCCCCGCGCGCATGCTTCTGGCCGCAACGGCGTATTACGAAAACACCGGGATGAAGTGGAAATCGCCCGCGATGGAGTCCGTCGGCGCCCAGTGGGGCACGGCGCCCGCGCTCGTTGAGGTCGTCCCGTTGCGGTTGACGCTCCCCGTCGCGCGCGGAACGGTTCGCGCGCTCGATCCTCGCGGCCGGCCGGCCGGCGAGGTGCGCACGTTCACCGACGGCTGTGTGGAGGTCGGCGCCGGCAACCCTTCGCTGCTGTACGAAATCCAAGCGCTGCCCTAGCGGGACAGAATGTGCAAAAAAAATATCAATTTGTGCAATGACGTCGCCCGGTCGTTTTCGTAGATTGCCGGCGGGTTGAGAGGCGCTTCGATTGAAGGGTGGCAAGGAGGCCCAAGACGTGGGCACGGCGGGCGGCGGTGAGATGGTGCCAAGGGATCGGATCTGCGCGGCGTTGCACCGCCGTCCCGTCGATCGTCCATCGGTGGACCTGTGGGTCACGCCGGAGATCGGTGCGGCGCTTCGCGAGCGGACGGGGTCGGCGACCGACCTCGCGATGTTCCAGGCGCTGCGGTTGAACAAGATCGTCGGGGTCTTTCCGGAGTTGAGGGAAGGGGTAAGCGGCCGCTGCGGCGGGCAGGCGGGTGCGGGGGTGGAGACCGCCGGCGGCCGCACGACGGGGGGGGTGTTGTTCCGCTGGCTTCGGCGCGGGTAGGGCTCGCGATTTATGCCAAGTTTGCGGGGGCGCGGCTCTTGGAGTTCCCCGACGAGTGTTCCCTGGACGACTACCCGTGGTGGCCCGATCCGGCCGACGTCGACTACGAGTCCGCCGACCGGGCCGCCTGCCCAGCGCACGCCGCCGGCGTCGCCGTGATCGGATCGTGGGTGTCCTGTTTCGAGATCTACTGCCAATTGTGCGATCTGAAGACAACCATGCTCGACCCGATCGAGCGTCCGGACGACGTCGACGCGGTGCTCGACCGTGGCGTGGCCGCCGGACATCTTCTGCCGCGTGTACGCGCGGTGCGGTGGTGTGCTCGCGATGACGTTCGTCAGCGACGACGTCGCCGGCCAGACCAGCCTGCTGATCGCTCCGGGAATGTGGCGGCGCCACCTGCAGCCGCGGCTGGAGCTCTGGTGCCGCCCGATCCACGACCTCGGCGGCCTTGTCTTCCACCGCACCGACGGGGCGGCCCGCCCCCTGTTCGGGCCGATTGTGGACGGCGGCGTGGACGTGCTTAATCCGATCCAGCCGGCGTGTCCCGGGATGGACCTCGGCGAGCTGAAGCGCGAGTTCGGAGATCGGGTCGTGTTTCGCGGCAGCGTAGACAAGCAGTCGGTCCTCTCCCGCGGCTCGCCGGAGGACGTCCGCGCGCAGACACGCCGGTGCATTGAAACGCTCGGCGCTGGCGGCGTCGGCTACATCGTGTACTCCTGCCACAATGTGCAGCTAGGCAGGCCGCTGGAGAATGTCGAGGCGATGATCGAGACGACGCTCAACTGGAGCTGGGCCGCATGACCCACGGCCTCGGCCGGCGCGCCGCTCCGCGCCTGATCGCGGCAGGAGGCTGTGCCGGGGGGCGTCCGCCGGCATGGCCCAGGAACGCGCGCGGCGTTGCGTTGAGGCCTATGCGCGCACCGCGTTCGCGGTCTTCGCCGCCGCCGCGTGCGAGGCCGTCCGGCGAGATGGGCTGTTTTTTCCAGCCGATGACAACCGGGCGGCCCGCCGGGCCAATGTTCCGGATTTTTATTGCACCAGATTCTGGGAGGGGGAATAGGGAATGGTGGTCCCCCACATCCAGACATTTGTGGCCGAACGAACCCCTCCGCCGGCGCGGGCGGCCGCCACGCGCGGCGGGGAGCGGATGCGTATGCGGTTGGAGGACGAGAAGAAGACCCGCGTCGAGGCGGACTCCCGGTTCGGGACCAACCCCATCGCCACGAGGATTCGCCGCAGATGCTTGCCGATAGAGGAGCGGTCCGTCGCGCACTCGTCGGAGGAGTTCCCAGCGGCGCCAGGTGTCGGACTGGCCCGCCGCCGCGACGGTGCGACGCCGGACGTTGCCCGTCTCTGCGCCGGCATGACGCTGGAGCTGTTGGCCGACGGCGGCAGCCCGAGGGGGCGTCCATTCCTCCGGAAGGTCGAGGACGCGCCGAACTGCCACGCGTGGACAGTGCGCGGGCTCTGGTCGGCCTGGGTCGTCGTCGACCGCATGTCCGACAGCCATGGCCGTTTTCGTTGCTGGCAGTATTCCGGGACGATGCGCGTCAAGGCATCTGCGGCCAGGCCGGGCGCCGGGGCGGGAGGAGGACGGCCATGACGCGGCGCAGAGGTGCGGTCGGCGGCGGAATCGGAGCGTTGCTGGGCGTTCTGGTCTGCGCCGCGGCGGCGGAGAGCCCCCTGCCGGCCCTGCGGCAGCCGGGCCCCCTATCGCGAAAAGGCGCCGCCGGGGCGGCCGACGCGGAGCGCATTTTGTTCATTAACTCGCTCTACTCGATCCGCTGGGAACGGGACATGTTGATGATCGCTTCGCGGGCCGTCGCGGGCGAGTCGAAGGGCGAGCAGAAAAACGCGGACGTCGTTGTGTTCATGCGGATGTGGTTTTTCGCGATGGAGAAAGACGAGGTAGTTGAACAGGACGCGAGGGCGGTCCACGTGGAGACCGCCCGTCCCCCGCGTGCCGCCCAGACCGACCCCCGAATCCGCATACGGCTGGATCTGGAGAAGAAAGCTCGATTCGAAGCGGACCTGACCTGCGCATCCAACGCGGTCGCGATGGCGCTGGAATTCCGACCGCCGGCGTCGGGCGTGCCGTATGCGTGGCGGGCCCTGATCTTGCTGCCGCGCATGGGCGTGCCGGAGGGCGAGTCGGTGCCCGACCCCAGGCAGGTGGAGGAAATCTGCCGCGGCATGTCGCTGGAGCTGGTCGGGGCCGGCGGCGAGCGGACGGTGCTGCATTATGGTCGACCGGCCGGCAGGGCCCCTTGCGCGGCGACGGCCTGGGCCCTGAGGGGGATCTGGAAAGGGTGGGTGATCCGGGGCCACGCCGACGACCGGGAGACCAAATTCGACTACGTACAGTTGCACGGCAACCGGCCGGTGGACGGATGTGCCTTGGAGTATGCGCAGGAGCAGAAGCCGGTCCGGCGCGCCATGACCATCCGGCTGGACAAGGCGGAGGCAGTCACCGCGTCGCCCTGACGGACGTGGCCGGCCTCGCGGAGGTTGGCCGGATATGGCAGCACATTCCACCTGCGTCGCCCGATGGATGGCGGCCCTCGCCGCCGCGGCGACCCTTCGCGCCGAGTGCGCTGGCCGGGTCCCCGCGCCCGAGGACCTTTTCCGGGCGCCAGCGGCCGACGCCCGGCCGGCGACGTGGTGGCACTGGCTCAACGGCAACGTCACGAAAGAGGGCATCACCCGCGATCTCGAGGCGATGGCCCGAATCGGTCTGAGCGGCTGCTACCTCTTCAACTGCGGCGGCCCGTGGCCGACCGGCGACATCCGCTTTTTGCAGCCCCGCTGGCTGGACTTGTTCTTGCACGCCGTCCGCGAAGCGGAGCGCCTGGGCCTCCAATTCGGCGTACACAACTGCGACGGTTTTTCCGAGGCCGGCGGTCCGTGGATCACACCGGAAACTTCGATGAAGGTATTGACGTGGTCGGTCACCGATCTGGCCGGTCCATCGGAGGCCGACCTAGTGCTGCCGGCTCCGGCCACCCGCGAGGGATTCTATGGCGATATCGCGGTCATTGCGCATCCCGTTCCCGCCGGCGACCCGCTCCGGCCCGTGCGCGTCGAGGGCTCCGCAGACGATGTGCGCCGTCTACACGACGGGCGCGCGGACACGGTGGCGACGTTCCCTCGCCGGACGGACCGGCACCACGTGGATTTCTTCTTCGACGCTCCCGTCGTTGTTCGCTCACTGGAGGCCCGCAACTGCGGACCTCATGTCTGGGAATCGGACACCCCGTGGTCGCTCTCCGTCGCCGGCGGCGACGGAACGTTCCGGCCGCTGGTGGAGTTCACCGTCAACTGGGATTTTCAGGCGGGCGACTCGATCACGGTGGCCGTTCCGGAGACGACGGGCCGGGTGTTCCGCGTCGCTTGGACCGCGACGGCGCCCATGCGGGTGGGCGAACTGGCGATGAGCGGCGCCGCGGCCGTGCACTTCGCGCAGGCGAAGGCCGCCCGGCTGCGCAGCCGCGGACACGGCGCCGAGTCCCGTCATCACCGTGCGTATCCCGGACCTTCGTTAGAACGGTTCGTGCCCCCGGAGTGCACCGTCCGAGGCGCGGAGGTCGCGGACATCTCCGGCCGAATGGCGTCCAACGGCCGGCTGCGCTGGACGGTGCCGTCCGGCCACTGGCGCGTCCTCCGGATCGGGTACACCAGCAACGGCCAATACGTCGCGCCGGCTACCGAGGAGGGCCGCGGGCTGGAATGCGACAAACTCGACGCAGGGGTCGTTCGAGCGCTTTCTCTGGGACTGGCGGCGCTTTCTGGCCGATCAACTCGGGGAGAACTTCTTCGCCACGGCTTCGCAGTTTGCCCGCGAACGTGGCCTGACCTACGTCGCCGAGAGCACGGGGCGGCAGGCCTTTTTGTACGACGTCGCGTGGCATCGGCACAGCCACGTGCCGATGGGGGAGTTCTGGCTCGGTGCCGGCCCCGGCCAGGGAGTCCGGGTGGACAACAACGTCGCCAGCTCGATCGCGGCGGTCGTGGGGCGGCCGGTGGTCGCGTCCGAAGCGTACACCGCCGGCCCCGGCGAGGCGCGGTGGCAGAACCACCCATGGACCCTGAAACCGCTGGGCGACGCCGCCTTCTGCGCCGGCGTCAACCAGTTCGTCTTCCACACCTTTGCGCACCAGCCCTACGAGGTGCCCGGCCCCGGCTTCACGTTCTTCCGGTGGGGGCTCAACTTCAATCGCGCCAACACCTGGTGGGACCACGGCGGGCCGGAGTGGATGGAGTACCTCGCGCGCTGCCAGTTCATGCTTCGTCAGGGGCGGCCGGCCGCGGACGTGTTGTGGTTCGTGGGGGAGGACGTGCCGAACCGGATCGGGGAACGCGGAGAACTCTCGCCCCCCCTCCCCGAGGGATACGATTTTCACGGCGCGGACGCGACGGCGCTGATGGAGGCGCGGGTCGAGGATGGCCGGCTGAGGCTGCCGTCGGGCATTCGGTATCGCGTCCTGCTGCTGCCGGATCTGCCCACGATGCGGCCTCGCATCGCGGAGCGCGTGCGTGCCCTCCTCGACAGCGGAGCGGTCGTCGTCGCACCCCGCTTGCCCGTCCGGGGGCCATCTCTCCGCGACCGTGGCGCGGGGGACGCCCGTGTGCGGCGCGCCCTCGGCGATCTGGCCGCCGCCAGTGGCCCCACAGACCTGCAGGTGGGGCGCGGCCGGCTGATGGTGGGCCTGAGGTTCGAGGAGGTCTTCTCCCGCCTTGGCCTGCCGCCGGCTCTCGAATGGCACGCGCACTGTCCCGACGCCGCGGTGCGGTGGACGCATCGCCGAGTGGACGGGTGGAACGCCGACCTCTATTTCATTTGCCACCAGCGCCAGGTGGTCGAAGAGATCGAAGTCATATACCGGGACGCCGCCGCCGATCCGGAGTGGTGGGACCCGGCGTCCGGCGAGGTGCGCCGGCTGGCCGGCAGGCGTCGGCTGCCCGACGGCCGCTTCCGGCTGCGATTGCGGCTGTATCCATGGGAATCTGGGTTCCTAATGTTTCGCCGCTCCACCGGCGGGCAGACGCCCGCGGTGGAGTGGGAGATGCGCGAAGGCGAGTCGCTCTCCGCCAATGACGCGAGCACCCCTCCCCCCCACGTGGAGCTCGAGCGGACCGCCGACGGCCGTCTAATCGCGCGCCGCTGGTCCAGCCGGCCAGTCGAGGTCCGCGTCCGCGATGGTGCGCCGCGGCCGTTGAAGGCGGTCCCGCCTCCGCCCGTCCCGGTCGCCGGTCCCTGGCAGGTCCGTTTTCTCGACGAGAGGGGTGCACCGGACGCCATCCGGATCGAGCGGTTGACGTGCTGGACGGAACACCCCGACCCCGGCGTGCGGCATTACTCGGGCCCGGCGGTTTACGAGGTGCGTTTCGAGTTGCCCGCGGGCGCGCTCGTCGCCGGCCGTGAATGGCATCTGGACCTCGGGCGGGTTGAAGTCATTGCCCCGCCCATTCTCAACGAGCGGCCGCTGGCCTCCCTCTGGAAGCCGCCGTACCGTCTGCGCGTGGACCCGCATCTGAACGCCGGCGAGAACCTTTTGCGCGTCAGGGTGACCAACCTTTGGCCCAACCGAATGATCGGCGATGCGTCGTTGCCAGATGACGTCGAGTGGAGGGCCACGGGCCCGGGAGAATGGATGCCCGCGGCGTGGCCGGATTGGATGGTTCGCGGGGCGCGCCGCGAATCGGGCCGCGTGACGTTCTGTACGCGGGGCAGAGTCTACGGATGCGGCGACCCGCTGTTGCCCTCGGGGCTGCTCGGGCCGGTCTTCCTGCGCGCCGCCGGGATCGAGGAAATCCAACCATGAAACACTGGCGCAACAGTATCGTCGCGTCGGCCGCGGCGGCGGCAGTGGTGGTGTCCGCCCAGGCCCCCCGGCCGAACCACATCTTCATTCTGGTCGACGACCTCGGCTTCTCCGACCTCGGCTGCTACGGCGGCGAGATCCGGACGCCGAACGTCGACGGATTGGCCCGCGGGGGCCTCCGCTTCACCCAGCATTACAACTCCGCGCGCTGCTGGCCGTCGCGGGCGGCGCTGCTGACCGGCTACTATCCGCAGCAGGTGCGCCGCGACGCTCTGCCGGGGGCCGCGCAGAAAGGTGGCGCCACGTCCCCACGCCCGCCGTGGGCGGCGCTTCTGCCGGCGATGCTCAAGGCTGCCGGCTATCTCAGCTACCATTCCGGCAAATGGCACATTGACGGCCCCGTGCTCGCCGGCGGCTTCGACCGGTCCTACCGGCTGGAGGACGCGGACCGCTATTTCTCGCCGCGGCACCACTACATGGACGACCGCCCTCTGCCGCCGGTCGAACGGGGCAGCAATTTCTACAACACCACTTTCATCGCGGATCACGCGATCGACTGCCTGAAAAAACACGCGGAGCACCACGCCGACCGTCCCTTCTTCCAGTACATCTGTTTCTTCGCTCCTCATTTTCCGCTGCACGCGCTGCCCGAGGACATCGCCCGCTACGCCCACCGATACACCAACGGATGGAATGCCCTCCAGGCGGAGCGCGGCCGCCGCCTGAAGGAGATGGGCATTGTCCGGCACAACCCGCCGCCGATGGAGACGAGCCTCGGTCCGCCGTACCACTTCCCGGACGCGCTCGAGCGACTCGGGCTGGGCGAGGTCAACCGCCCGTTGCGGACACGTTGGCCGACGAGCAGCGCGCGTTTCAGGCGATGAAGATGGCGGTCCACGCCGCGATGGTCGACCACATGGATCAGGAGATCGGGCGGATTCTAGATCAGGTCCGCGCGATGGGCGCCTGGAGCAACTCGGTCATCTGGTTCGCCACGGACAACGGCGCCAGCGCCGAGATTATGGTGCGCGGCGACGGGCACGATCCCTCCGCGCCACCGGGATCGGCCGCAACGTTCCTGTGCCTGGGGCCGGGATTTTCCAGCGCCGCCAACACGCCCTTCCGGCGGCACAAGGTCTGGACCCACGAGGGCGGAATCGCGACTCCGTTGATCGTCCACTGGCCGGCGGGCATCCCACCGGCCGCCCGGGGGACGCTGTGCCATGCGGTCTCCCATTTTGTGGATTTCGTTCCGACGGTGCTCGAACTGGCCGGCCTGACGGCGCCGGCGGAGTGGAATGGCCTACCGGTGCCGCCCAAACCGGGCCGAAGCCTCGTCGATCTGCTGCGAAACCCGGAGGCTCCACAGGAGTCGCGCGAGCTTTGGTGGTGCCACGAGGAGCATCGCGCCCTACGACAGGGCGACTGGAAGCTGGTGGCGGCCCGGGGAGATCCATGGGAGCTCTACAACCTCGCCGAAGATCGCGGCGAAACCCGTAATCTGGCGGAGCGAGAGGCGGACCGGGCAGCCGCGATGGCCGCCCGCTGGGAGGAGATCGCGAACGGAATACGCGCCCTGATCGAACGCCTCCCGCCCCCCCTCCTGGACCGGCGGCCGGCCGTCGCCGCCCGTAGCCGCTGTCCGCGTAAGCGGAGTTCTATTGGCATGCCCTTCCGGGGACAGGCACAAGGGCGATTCCGCCCCGCGTGGACCAGGGGGCGTGAGGCTGCCCTCGCGCCGCAAAGGCGCGGTGGTTGGGCGCCTGGACGACGCCGCGCGGACGAACCGACCGGGTCGAGGCGGCCGCCGGCTACGGCTATCCCGCCCTCCTCCGCGGCCGTTCCTGAGGACGTTTCCGTCGGGCACCGTGCGGTTCCCGAACCCTTGCCGTCCGACGACGGCCTGGCGCCTCAGGATTCTTCCTGGCCGTCCGCTAAGGATACGCCGTTGTCGGCTTCGGGGGTGGCCGACTCCGCGTTCCACGCGGCCCTGCGGATCGCGCGTACGAAGGCGCGGATCGCCGAACGCTCGAACGAGGCGCAGGTGATCCAACGCCCGTCCGCCTCCACCTCCTTGCCGGTGAACACCGCGCCTCGCCGCGCCGCTTCCACGGAGGAGGCACGATTCGCGGTCATTCGTTTTCCGCGCAGCTCGGGCGCGGTCGGCAGGACGGCAAGCGTGGCCGCTCCGGCCGCGGCCACGCCCCCCTCATTGGTCCAGGCGGCCCGGACGAGGCCGGCCCACTGGGGCTGTCGCCGCAGCGGGGCCGCATCCGGCGACAGCACGACCACGAGGTCGTAGGCGCCATCGGCCGGCGCTGGCGGATCTTCCGTCAACGACCATGTGGCGACCTCGATCCCTTCGGCGAGCAGTTCGCGGCGGACGAGGGCTGCCATCTCCGCCACGTTCGTGTGGACAGCCAGCAGCGCGGTAGGGACCTGGAGCGTGTAGTGCGGCGCCAGGGCCGTCGGCAGGCGACGGCGACCGCGGACCGTCTGAAGTTCGATCGCCTGCACATGGGATGCCAGGGCGGCCTCGAACCGGCGGACGAACGCGTCGACATCGGGGACGGCTGTGCCCTCGACGGCGGTGAGGATGTCGAGCGGGCGCAGTCCGGCTCGCGAGGCGGGACTGGCGGGGCGAACGGTCGTCACCAACACGCCCCGGTCGTCCGGCAGGGAGTGGTTGATTCGGTGCAGCGTCACGATGGGCAGCACGCCGAGCTCCAGCGCCTCGTAGCGGAGTTCGACGAGTTCCCCAAGGTGGCGACCCATCCGGGGCAGCGGCTCGATCGCCTCCAGGCGGGCGCGGACGTCCATCTGCTGCCGCCGCCCTGGTGGGCCGCGCATCACGGTGTAGACGACCTCCTCCCCCGGTTCGCGGATCGCCTGCGACCACTCGAAGTCCACCAGTTCCACGCGGCGCCGGGCCGAGCAGGGGCGTCCGTCCACAGCGATTAGGATGTCGCCGTCGCGCAGGCCGGCCCAGTGCGCCGGAGAATCGGGCAGGACGTGGGCGATCAGAACTCCGCGGTCGGCCTGGAGCGCCCGCGCCAGTTCGTCGTACAGCTCCGCCGTGAAAAACCACGGCACGAGCGCTCGGACAAATCGCCCGTGCCGCAGGAAGTGCCGCCGCAGGGTCTCGGCGACGTCGATGAGGACGGTGAATCCGATGCTGTGCATCCCGCGGCCGGCGTAGGTGTTGATGCCCAGCACCCGGCCCTCCCGGTCGAACAGCGGCCCGCCGCTGTTGCCCGGGTTGATCGCCGCGTCCGTCTGGAACACGCGCGTCTGGGTTCCGAGGTCCGCCCGCTTGACGTTGCTGAGGATGCCGCGCGTGTACGTGCGCTTCAGGGCCAATCGGCGTGCCGACCGCGAAGCACACCTGGCCGACCTGAGCGGCGGCGGGGTTGCCGTACTCAACGGGGCGCACCGGCACGGGCGGGTCCACTCTGAGGAGCGCGACGTCCGGGTCCATCGAAAAGCCGATGACCTGCGCCGCGAGCTTGGTCTCGTCGTGCAGGATCACGGTGATCGAGCGGGCGGGCCGGGTTGGGCCCTCCTCGTCGGAACCGCGGACGACGTGGCCGTTGGTGAGCAGATGGCTGTCCTCGCTCACGAAAACCCGCTGCCGGCGCCTCGTTCGTGCTGGATCGCCACGACCGACGGATCGACGCGGCGCACGACCTCCTCGGGGATGTCGTAGGGTGGCTCCGCGCCGCGGACGGCCAGGGCGGCGGCCGCGGCCAGCGGGGCGATGCGTGAGGGGATCATCGCGACTCTCTCCCAGCCCGACCGATCCGCAGGTTCGGCGCCTCGAACTGGACCGCGCGGCCCCGCATCACCTGGATTAGCACGGAGTCCCGACCGCGGCGCCGCACGTCCTCGAGGACTTTTCGGAATTCCGCGATCGAGGGGGTGGCGCGACCGTCGAGCGCGACGATGACGTCGCCGGGGATCAGCAGCGTGCGGCCGAAGGCGCTGCCGGTCGCTGCCGGGCTCCCCCGCTCGACGTCGGTGACCAGCACGCCTTTTTCCACGAACAGCGACCTCTGAAAGACCTCCACGTCGGTAAGGGCCTGCACGGTGACGCCGAGGTCCTCCGCCTTCAGCGTGGCCGGTTCGGGCCGGCGCCCGCAGACGCCCGCCAGCTCCAGCGTCCGGCCATCGCGCAGCACGCGGAGTTTGAACTTCCGCCCCGGCCGCGAGCCAAGCGTCTGCATCAGGGATTCGGCGGCGCGCAGGCCGGTCAGGCGGAGCGGCTGGTCGTTGACGGCGACCACACGTCGTCCGCTTTCAGTCCCGCCTTTGAGGCGGGGCTATCAGCGGCGACGTGGACAACCCAGACGGAGGCAAGGGGCCAGCCTCTGCGTCGGGCAAGGTCGCGGTTCACGGGCTCGACGAAGATGCCGGCCCAGCCCCGTGCCGGGGCCGCGGTCGACTCCAGCCAGCGGGCTTCGTCCAACAGCGCGCGCAGGTCGTCCAAGATATCTTGCGCGGCCATCGCACCCGTGCCGTCGTGGATGCCTGCGAACCGTCCGTCGAGGTTGGCGACGGGCGCGCAGCGGGCCTCGCCGGAGAGGGGACCGATGAGGACCTCCGGTAGCGGTCGGGCAGGTCGCCGCGCGACACGACCAGGGTTATGTAGCGCTCGTCGGCGTCCGTGATCGAACTGGGCACGACGGCCACGGCCCACTCGCCGGCCGCGAGGTCCGCGGTCGGGGTCAAGGACATGGGGGTAAGCGGCTGCCGGGGCCGAATTTGGAGAACGGTCATATGTCGAGCGTCTCGTTCGCGCGGACGACCCGGGCGGGGTAGACGTCCCCGCCGATGCGGACCTCGATCCTGGGGGCGTCCGCATCGGTCTAGAACCGTCCGTGGGCAAGCACCAGACCGTCCGGCGTCAGCACGATGCCGGTGCTCAATCGCTGGAGCCCGCCGGCGCCCTGGGGCGAATCGGTCCGGGCCGCCCCCGGCGCGGTTTCCGCCGCCACGATCACAACGCTGTCGAGCAGGCGGTGCGCGGCCCCCGCCGCCCCGCGTTGCAGCGAGGCGAACGCCAGATGGCCCAACGGAGCGTTGCCGAGGCGGGCGCAGCCGGCCGCCGCCGCGGCCGCCGCGGCGAGTGCGCCTGACGCCCGCCCCCGCTAGCCCGTCGGCCCCTAGCCATTCAGAGGCCCCCCCTCCCGATATTGGCGCCGCAGCAGCGCGGTGGCCTCCGGCGAGTCGGGGCAGACGCTCCGGTCGCCGTCGTAGCGGATTTTTCTTCCGACACGGTAGGCCAACCAGCCCCAGCAGCATCATCTCGATCATCGTGCCGGCGTAGTCGAAATTGCAAGAAGTGCGCCGGTCCGGTCCCTTGCAGGCCCGGATCCACTCCCCCTGAAAATGGCCCAGCGGCGGCAGGAGCTGTTCCTTGGGGCGCGGACGGCAATGGGTAATGTCGGCGTCCGGGCCGAGGGGGAGGATCATGCGGCTGGTGAAATCGCACACGAGAACCCCCTTCGTGCCCTTGAACATCGCGCCGTGATCGATCGTCTTCAGGTCCACGTACTTCTTTGGCGGATTCGGCATGGCGCCGCCCTGGCACCACTGGACGGTGATGGCCGGCCGCCAGGAGTTGGAGGGGATTTCGAAGGTCGTCGTCAGTTCCACGGGCGTCACCTCCGGATGGAAGGGTTCGCCCTTGCCCTCAGCGCTGACGGGGCGGCCGGCGTCGATGACCTTCCACACCAGGTCCATCGTATGGCTGCCCATGTCGCCGACCTGTCCGCTGCCGAAGTCCCAGTACATGTTCCACTGGAGGCAGTTGGCGCCGGGACCGCCGCTGAAGTAGCCGGGATTGTACGGGTGGTAGGGGGAGGGGCCCAGCCAGAGGTCCCAGTGGAGCCATTCGGGCGGCGAGCCCTCGCCGGGCGGGTGGCCGGAGCGGCGGATTTGCCGGTTTCCCCACGCCCACGCGGCCCGCAGTTCGCCGATGGCGCCGTCGTGGACCAGCTCGCGGATCCGGTTGAAATTGGGGTGGGCGTGACGCTGGGTTCCGACCTGCGTGGCGAGCTTGTCCCGATTCCGCAGGTACGTCTCGCGCACGCCCCGTGCCTCCTCGACGCTGTTGGCCAGAGGCTTTTCCATGTACACGTGCAGGCCGTGGTTCATCGCCCAGGTGGCGATGTGGGCGTGAGTGTGGTCGGCGGTGCAGCAGATGATGGCGTCGAGGTCCTTCTGGTCGAGGCACTTGCGCCAGTCCACGTAGGTCTTGGCGTTGGGGTATTTTTGCGCAGCGTCGGCCAGGTGTTTCTTGTTGATGTCGCAGAGAGCGGCGATGTTTTCGTTCTTCAGCGAATCGTAATGAGCCAGCGCCCGGCCCCACACGCCGATCATGGCGATGTTGAGGCGGTTGCTGGGGGCAGCCGGGCCGCCGATGGACCCGCTGCGCAGAATCAGAAGCCCGCCGGTGGACGCGGCGGCGCGGAGGAACTTGCGTCGGTTCATGCGAGGTCTCCTTGTACACGGTTATCGGGCACGGAGGCACAGTGAACGGCGTGCGACGCCGGACGGCAACGTCGCCCCGCGGCCGCGGACGGGCTCATATTTGGAGGGAGGCTGATATACTGGCGGCGGTTTCTCAATCATGGAGGCCGGACGCGCCATGACAGGACTGGAGCGGTACCTTGCGGTATTGGAGGGTCGGCGGCCGGACGTGGTGCCGCGGCTGCCGATCCTGATGCAGTTCGCCGCGGAATACATCGGGTCGAACTACGGCGAGTTTGCGGCCGACCACCGGGTGCTGGTGCGGGCGAATTTCGAGTGCGCCGCGGCGTTCGGCTTCGACCAGGTCAGTTGCATATCGGATCCCTACCGGGAAACGCAGGGGTTCGGGGCCCGCATCGAATACGTGCCGGACGGGGTGCCCCGGGCGACGGCGCCGCTGGCGGAGGAGCGGAGCCTCGAACGGCTGCCGCGGCCGGACCCATGGACGGCGGAGCGGATGCGCGACCGCCTCGAGGCATGCCGGCTGTTCCGCGAGCGGAACGAGGGCCGGTATTCGATCCTCGGGTGGGTCGAGGGGCCGGCGGCGGAGGCGGCGGACCTGCGGGGGACGACGAACTTCGTGTTCGATCTGATGGACGATCCGGCCTACGCCGCGGAGCTGATGGATCGATGCCTCGAGGCCGCCCTTGGGTTTGTGACCGCCCAGTTGGAGTCGGGGGCCGACACGGTCGGGATCGGCGACGCGATCGCCAGCCAGCTGTCGCCGGACCTGTACGAATCGCTTGTCCAGCCGCGGGAGAGGCGGCTGGTCCTGGCGATCCAGGCCGCCGGAGGGCGTGTTGGACTACACATCTGTGGCAACATCGCCCATCTGCTGCCCGGCATCGCGGACCTCGGGGTGGACATCCTCGATGTGGATCACATGGTCGACCTAGGCGCGGTCCGCCGGGCGGTGGGCTCGCGCGTGGTCCTGGCCGGCAACCTCGACCCGGCCGAGGCGGTGCTGCGAGGGACGCCGGCCTCGATCCGTGAGGGGGTGCGGCGGTGTCTGGAAGCGGCCGGCGCACCCTTCATGGTGACGGCCGGCTGCGAGGTGCCCGCCGGCACGCCGCTGGTGAACCTGCGGGCCCTGTGTGAGCCGGTGCCCTGGCCGTGACCTTCGCGTTGACATCAGCGGCCGGCCGCGGCTATGGTACGTTGCCGATTGTTGTGTGGTGCGCCGGAACCGACCGCGGCGGGAGCAGATCTTGACGGCGAACGACGAATACATTGTGGATATCTTGGAGGGCGTAGGGCTCATCACCCACCGACAGAAAGAGGATGCCCTTCGCGCCGCGCGGAAGGAGGACAAGCCGATCGTCGAGATCCTCGTCCGCGACACCCCGCTGACCAAGGTCGAAATTCTGAAGGAGCTGGCCCGCCAGTTCGGGATGGAGATGATCGTCCTCTCAACGATGGCGGTGCCCACGGAGGTGATCGAGGCCGTGCCGGCCAAGATCGCCCGCCGCTACAAGATCGTCCCGTTCAGCCGCGACGACAGTATCATCCGGGTGGCCCTCAGCGATCCGTTCGACGTGGAGACCCTCGACAGCCTCCGCTACCTTCTAAAAACGAACGTCGAGGGGGCCGTGGCGTTGCCCGAGGAGATCGAGCGGGCGCTAGACCACTACTATCCGATGGCTCGCGACGAGATGGCCAGCGCGATCGAGGCGGTCTCCGGCACGGCCACCCAAACCGCCTCCACCGTCGAGGTTGAGACCACCGCGGCGGACGAGCCGATCATCAAGCTCGTCAACCTCATCATCCTCGAGGCCTTCCGCCGCCGCGCCTCGGACATCCACCTCGAGCCGCTGGAAAAGAAGTTTCGCGTTCGCTACCGCATCGATGGCGTGCTGCACGAGGTGCAAAGCCCCCCCCGCAAGCTGCATGGGGCGATCATCAGCCGCATCAAGATCATGGCCAACATGAGCATCGCCGAAAAGCGGCTGCCGCAGGACGGGCGCATCCAGATCCGGCTGATGGAGCGCGACCTTGACCTGCGCGTGTCGGTGCTTCCGGCCAACCATGGCGAGACGGTAGTGATGCGAATCCTCGACAAGTCCAGCCTAATGCTCGGCCTGGAGAATCTGGGGTTCTTCGCCGACGACCAGCAGACCTTCGAGCGACTGATCGGCCTGTCGGACGGCATCATTCTGATCACCGGCCCGACCGGCTCCGGCAAGACGACGACGCTCTACGCGGTGCTGAACAAGCTGAACCGGCCGGACCGGAAGATCATCACCGTCGAGGACCCCGTTGAGTACCAGATCAGCGGCATTAACCAGGTGCAGGTGATGTCCGAGATCGGAATGACCTTCGCGGCGGCCCTGCGATCGATCCTCCGCCAGGCGCCGAACATCATCATGATCGGCGAGATCCGCGACCTCGAGACCGCGGAGATCGCGGTCAACGCCTCCCTCACCGGTCACCTGGTGTTCAGCACGCTGCACACCAACGACGCCCCGAGCGCGGTGACGCGTCTGGTGGACATCGGCGTCAAGCCGTTTCTGGTCGCCTCCTCGACGCGGGCGATCATGGCCCAGCGGCTGGTCCGGCGGATCTGCCCCAAATGCAAGGAGCCCTACACCCCCTCCGACCATGAGTTGCGCCTGCTGGGGGCGGCGGCCGCACAGGTGAGGGATGCCGCGCTCTACCGCGGAAAGGGGTGCAGCGACTGTTCGATGACCGGCTACCGCGGCCGGTGCGGCATCTACGAGATCTTCGTGCTGAACGACGAGGTGCGGCACCTGATCAACACGCAAGCCAGCGCCGCCGAGCTGCGCGCGGTCGCGCGGCGGCTGGGCATGCGCACCCTTCGCGAGGACGGCCTGCGCAAGACGGTCGCCGGCATCACGACGCTGGAGGAGGTCTTCCGCGTGACGATGGGCGACCGCGATTGAGGGCGCGATGCGGGCCGGCGACATCCAGATGGAGGACCTGCTGGACCTGGTGGTCAACGAGGGCGCCTCCGACCTCCACCTGGCGGTCGGCTCGCCGCCGGTGTTGCGGGTTCACGGAAGGCTGCACCCAATCGACTCCGAGCCGCTGCGCCCGGAGGACACCGAGCGCTTGATGCGGGCGATCACGTCGGAGGACAACATCCAGCGCGTCCGGGAGCAGGGCGGGTGCGATTTCGGCTTCGGGTTCGGCACCCGGGCGCGGTTCCGCGTCAGCGTGTTCCGGCAGAAGGGGTGTTTCGGCCTGGTCCTGCGGCAGATCCCTTCGCGCATGATGACCCTGGAGGAGATCGGCCTGCCACCTCAGATCCGCGAACTGCTCTACCAGCCCCGGGGACTCGTGCTGGTCACCGGGCCGACCGGGTCGGGAAAGACGACAACGCTGGCGAGCATGATCAACATCATCAACGAGAATCGCGACTGCCACATCGTCACGATCGAGGACCCGATCGAGTATTACCACGAACACAAGAGGTCCCTGGTCACCCAGCGGGAGCTGGGGGTGGACGTGTCGTCGTTTCGCGAGGCGCTGCGGCGCGCGCTGCGCATGGACCCGGATGTGATTCTCGTGGGCGAAATGCGGGACCTCGAGACGATGGAGGCGGCGATCACCGCCGCGGAGACCGGCCACCTCGTCTTCGCCACGTTGCACACGACCGGCGCGGCGCGCACGGTGGACCGGATCGTGAACGCGTTTCCCACCGACCAGCAGGAACAGATCCGCACCCAGCTGGCCTCGACGCTGAAGGCGGTGATCTCGCAGGTTCTATTGCCGCGGGCCGACAAGCCGGGCCGCATCGCCGCCTTCGAGGTGATGATCAGCACGCCTGCGATCGAGGCCTTGATCCGCGAGAACAAGACGTTCCGGATCAAGTCGGACATCCAGACCGGCGGCCGGCTGGGGATGTTCACCCTCGACGACAACCTGCTGGCCCACTACCAACGCGGTCACGTTTCGTACGAGGAGCTGGTGACCAAGTGCGATGATCGCGATACGGTCCTCCAGCGCCTGGCGGAGATCGAGGGCCGGAAGAAACGCTAGGAGATCGCATGCCCGACGAAGCGGTCGAGATCCAGGATTACCTGCTGCAGCAGCTGGCGTCGGAGGGGCTCGTCGACCCCCAGGTCGCCGCCGAGATCCAGGAGGAGCACCGGCGCACCGGCAACCCGGTCCGGGACCTCCTGATCGACATGGAGGTGATGACCGAGGACGTCCTCCTCGACTTCATCGCGCGGCAGATGGGCACCTACGTGGTAGACCTGGCCGCGATGCAGGTGCCGCGGGAAGTTGCGAAGGCCGTCCGCGCCAGCTCCGCCCGGATGTACAGCGTCGTCCCCGTCGAGGTGGGCGAGAGCACGGTCACGCTGGCGATCTCCGACCTGCCGCGGCCGGAGATCCTGGACGAACTCAACTTCGTCCTCCAACGCGACGTCAACTACGTGGTCGCCCGGCAGGAGGACGTCCGGAAGCTGATCACCGACCTGTACGGCTCGGTCTCCGATTCGGTCGGCGACATGCTCGTCGAGCTCGAGGCCGAGCTGGAGGAGGCGGGCGACCGGCTCACCACCTCCGCCTCCGGCTCGGTCATCGACCTTGAGCAGATGGCCAACCAGGCGCCGATCATCCGCTTCGTGAACCTGGTGCTCTACCAAGCCGTGCAGGACCGCGCCTCGGACATCCACTTCGAGCCGTTCGAGAAGGAGTTCAAGATCCGGTACCGGGTGGACGGCGCGCTCTACGAAATGGCCCCGCCACCCCGGCAGCTCGCTCTGCCAATCATCTCCCGCCTTAAGGTCATCTCCGGGCTGAACATCGCCGAGCGGCGCCTGCCGCAGGACGGTCGCATCAAGCTGACGATCGCCGGCCGGCCGGTGGACTTCCGCGTTTCGACGCTACCCACCCAGTTCGGCGAGAGCGTCGTGCTGCGCATCCTCGACCAGACCACCGTGCAGCTCGACCTCGAGAACATCGGGATGCCGGACGACATCTATGAGACGTTTGTCTTCGACATCACCAAGCCCAACGGGATCATCATCGTCACCGGCCCCACCGGTTCGGGCAAGACCACGACGCTCTACGCCGCGCTGAAGCGGCTGAACACGATCGAGGAAAAGCTGCTCACCGCCGAGGACCCCGTCGAGTACGACATCGAGGGCATCATTCAGATCCCGATCTACGAGGCGATCGGGCTAACCTTCGCCCGCGTGCTCCGGTCCTTCCTCCGCCAGGATCCGGACATCATCCTCGTCGGCGAGATTCGCGACAAGGAGACCGCCGAGATCGCCATCCAAGCGTCGCTGACCGGCCACCTGGTCTTCAGCACCCTGCACACGAACGACGCGCCCGGCGCGATCACTCGGCTGATCGACATGGGCATCGAGCCCTTCCTAATCTCCTCGACCCTCGAGGCTGTCCTCGCCCAGCGACTGGTGCGCACCATCTGCGCCCACTGCAAGACCGCCTACGTGCCCGAGGACGACCAGCTCTCCCTGCTCGGCCTGACCCGCGATCAGGTCGGAGACCGGCCCTTCCATTTCGGCGCCGGCTGCAAGGAGTGCAACCACACCGGCTACCGCGGGCGCCGAGGCGTTTTCGAGTACATGCGGATTACTGACCCGATCCGAGATCTGGTTAACCAGCGCAAGCCGACGCTGGTGCTGCGCGACAAGGCCATCGAGATGGGCATGCGGACCCTCCGCGAGGATGGCATCCGCTGTATCCTCGACGGCTACACGACGGTCGAGGAAGTGCTCAAATACACCTGAACCGGAGGATGTGGCGATGCCAAAGTTCGCGTTCGTCGGAGCGGACCAGAGGGGCAAGGAGGTCAAGGGCACCGTGGAGGCCGACACGCGGGACGCCGCCGTCGCGCAGATCCGCGCGCAGGGCTGCTTCCCTACCCAGGTCGTCGAGGTCGGCGCCGGAGGGCGCGCCGCGGCGGCCGCCGCGCGTCCGGCGAAGGCCCGGAAGGGGATTTCCCAGAAAGAAATCCAGCTGCCCGGCTTTATGTCCGGCCGGGTGAAGCCCAAACAGTTGATGGTGATCACCCGGCAGCTCGCCACCCTGATCGACGCCGGCCTGCCGCTGCTGCGCGGCCTCCAGGTGCTGCAGCGCCAGGAGCGCCATCCCCGCCTAAAGCGGGTCCTCGGCGACCTGGCCGATGCGATCCAGACCGGATCCACCCTCGCCGACGCGATGGCCCAGCACCCGAAGATCTTCAGCCGCCTTTACGTGAACATGGTCAAGGCGGGCGAGATCGGCGGCGTCCTCGACGTCGTCCTGCTCCGCCTGGCCGAGTTCATGGAGAAGATGCAAAAGATCCGCAACAAGATCGCCAGCGCGATGACCTATCCGGTCGTCGTCCTCTGCGTCGCCGCGGCGATCATGTACTTTTTGATGACGCGGATCGTCCCCAAGTTCAAGGAGATTTTCGACGATCTGCTCGAGGGCAAGGCGCTGCCGGCCCTCACGCAGTTCGTGATGAACCTCAGCCAGACGCTGACGCAGCGGGCGCCGGTGGTGTTCGCGGGCATCGTGGTGTTCGTGGTCCTGGTCAAGGTCATCGGCAAGACCCGCGGAGGGCGGTTGGCGATCGACCGCGTCAAGCTGCGCATGCCGATCTTCGGCCCGCTGATCGAGAAGACGGCGATCGCGCGGATGACCCGCACGCTGGGCACCCTGTTGCAGTCCGGCGTGCCGATCCTCCAGGCCCTGACGATCGTCCGAGACACCTCGGGCAACGAGGTCGTCGCCCGCGGCATCCAGATGGTGCACGACAGCGTCAAGGAGGGCGAGAACATCGCCCCGCCGATGGAGGCCTCCAACATCTTCCCCCCGATGGTGATCGGCATGGTCGAGGTCGGCGAGGAGACCGGCAAGCTGCCGGACATGCTGATGCGTATCGCCGACACCTACGACGACGAGGTCGACAACACCGTCGCGGCGCTGAGCTCGGTCATCGAACCTCTGCTGATCGTCGGCCTGGCCGTGATCGTGGGCACGATCGTGATCTCCCTGTTCCTCCCGATGCTGTCGATCATCGGCCAGATCGGCGGGGCGTGAAGCGGCCAAACAAAGCGGCGGCGGAGGCTTGCAACCACCGCGGGCGATGTCATACTGGCGTTGGGGCAGGGCGGCGACGAGTTGTCGGCCTGCCCCGGGGGAGCGTGCGCGATGAACGGTGAGCGGCGGCGGGCATTCACGCTGGTGGAAATGCTCATCGTGATGGGCATCATCGGGATCCTAGTCGCGCTGCTGTTTCCCACCATCCGCACCGCCCGCCTGGCCGCGGAGCGGACCGAGGCGCAGCGCGCGGTGGTGGCGGTCGAAACCGCGATGAACGCCTACCAGAACGAGTACGGGCGGTTCCCCCTCCAGACCAGCGGCTCGGCGGACAAGGAGTACGCCGGCGCCGAGTACATCTCGCTGATCCGGATCCTCCGGGGCCTCGACGCCACGTGGAACCCGAAGGGCACGCCTTTCCTCGACGTTCCGGAGAAAAAACTGACCAGCGAGGGCCGGTTACAGGATCCGTGGGACAGCGATCTGCGCGTGTTCGCCGACTTCGACAACAACCGTGAAATCAACGCCGGCCCCTACGGCACGATCCGGGCCCGGCCCGTGCTCGTCTGGTCGCAGGGGCCCGACCGGCTCGACGCCCAGCCCACCAACCGGCTGGACGACATCACCTCGTGGGGGAGTTGAAGCCATGAATAACGCCCCGTTCGCGCTGGGGCACGGCCGGTTCAAGGCCCTGCGCCGGCGGGCCTTCACCCTGGTCGAGCTGCTCGTCGTCATCGGCATCATGGGCATGATGCTGGCGATCACCGTCACGGCGTTCGAGGGCGTCGGCAAGGGCGCGAAGTTGCGCGCGGCGCTGACCGAGCTCAAGACCACCCTCTCCCTGGCGCGCCAGTATGCGATCACCGACCGCCAGATCGTTTTCGTCGTCTTCCCCTGCGACCAGGTGAACCTGTCCGATTCCACCAACCTCGCCTTCACGCGCTACTCGAGTTACTGCCTGTGCACGACCGGCCGATGGAGCCGGATGCTCAACCAGTGGCACCATTTGCCGAAGGGTGTGATCTTCGACCGTGTCCGGACCCCGCCGCCCGGCCGGGTGGCGCTCGGCTACGTCAACGTCTTCGACCGGAGCGTCTCGAACAACCTTTCGACGATTCCCTTTCCAATCGAAGCCAGCAACCAAGTCGACCAGACCGTGACGGTGGTCCGGTTTAACCCGAACGGCCGACTCCACACCACCCAGGACAGCACTCCTGTCATCTTTGTCACTGAGGGGTCGGTGAGGGTGAATCCCACGACCGCGGCGCTCGTGGACTACATGATCCAGCCGGGTGCCCCGTCGTTCATGCTCGAGGTCCGGCCGCTGACCGGCCGCGTGAAGATCACGGAGCTATCGCCATGAACCGACATCGGCTGCGCGCTCGCCGCGGCTTCACGCTCGTCGAGGTGTGCCTCGCGCTGCTGGTGCTCTCGGTCGGCGTGCTGGGCGCCTTCGCGCTGTTTCCCCATGGCCTCGTCGAGTCGCAGGCGGCAAGCTTCGAGACCCAGGCCAGCCTCTTCGCCGAGATGGTCCTGCGCAGCTACCGCGCGCTGGCGGTCACCCAGTCCTGGGCCGACCTCAACACCGCCCGCGTCCCGGTCCCCGGCGTAGAGCCGGGCGTCTGGAGCGGCCCCGACCAGACCGCCGAGATCATTCCCGGCCGCATTGAGACCTACGTCAACACGGCGACGATCCCCGCCGCCTCCGGCGGGTCCGGCCAGGCGATCGAGACCGCGCTGCGTTACGAACTGGTCATCGAGGACCGCCCGCCCCAGCTAAAGCGGCTCACCCTATTCGTCTGGCCCGGCCGCTACGGCCCCACGGACTACTACCGCGCCCGCGTCTACGCCACGTTGCTGTTCGACGGAAGAATCTGAACATGGGAGGCCCGCCGTGACGCGACGACGCTCCGCCGGCTTCAGCCTGATTGAGGTCCTCTCCGCGATGGCGATCCTTTCGATCATCGTGCTACTGGTCGCCCGCCTCTTCGCCGACAGCACCCAGACCTGGAAGGTCGGCAGCCGGCGCGTGGACCAGGACTTCAACGCCCGCGCGGCCCTCGAACTCATCGGACGTCAGTTGACGATGGCGATGGTCGACACCGTCTTGACGATGCGCGTCCAGAGCGGGCCGAACGACTTCTTCGGCAACCCCAGCCACAGGGTCACGTTCGCCTCCTTCGACCAGCGTGCCGAGATCCGGAACCAGATGCCCTACCGGGATGTCCAGCAGGTCCAGTACCGCCTGGTTCCACCCACCACCAACCCGCCGGTGGGCTGGATGCTCGTCCGGTTCGTCACGCAGAACGAGCGCTTAACCGTGTACGAATGCTACAAGAGGCGAGACTGGACCGGCGTGATGGACGCCTACCTCCCCGAATACGGCAACGTCGTGGCGGAGCACGTCGCTCGCTTCAACGTCTATGTCTATGTGCCCGGCCCCGGTGGAGCGCCGATTCGGGTCGACGACTACAACTCCGCCGTCCACCCGCCGCCGCTCTGGATGGACATCGTGATGTTTCTGATGGACGAGGATGACGCGATCCGGGCGGCCCACCTGGAGGGCACCGCCCGCAGCAACTACCTTCAGCGGAACGTCCGCCGCTACGTCCACCGCGCCTTTCCGCACAACTGGCCCGGCATGAACAAGTTCTGAGGAGGCTGCCATGACAAGCCGCCGACGAGATCCCCGCCGCGAGGGCGTCGCCCTTGTGATCGTGCTCGGCCTGATGGCCATGCTCGTGATCATGGGCGTGGCCTTCGCCACCACGATGCGCGTCGAGCACCGCGCCGCCCGCATGTCGGGGGACCAGCTCGGAGCCATGGAGATGGTCTACTACGGCCTTGCGGAGGCCTTGCGCCACATCGAGGCGAACGCGAACGCCCAAGGCTGGGTCGCGCCGAATTGGCCGACGTTTGCGCTCCATTCGGGCGAAAACCACGGGACGAACGACGTTCGTTTAAATTGGGGTGGGAACTGGATCCTCAACTGGTACGCCGGATGGTTCGTGCCGCAGAGCCTCCTCGGCGGCCCGTTGGAGCTGCTGGCCAAGTCGACGACGAACGCCGTGAAATGGATCGGGGTCACGGGGGGGGAGAGGATGACGAACATGATCGGCCAGTTCCAGTACATGATCGTCGACTGCACCGGCTTTCTCGACCCGAACGGCAACTATCATCCCGACCCTGCCGTGGCGACCAACCGGCCGCGG
>CAKZPT010000095.1 GCA_937139365.1 uncultured bacterium
CCCCGACGAACCCGCAGTGGCCGAGCCGGGCAAGCTTGCGCCATCGGCGGCGGGCGTAGCGCCGACTGGGCGACAACGGATTTCCGCCGAAGTGATCGGTCAGCGCCCCCACGTAGCTCACCGGATACATGTTCGACATCATGCAGGGCAGGTCGAGGTAGAGGCTGGTCAACGCCATGCTGAGAATGGCGAGGAAGTCGCCGTCGCAGGAGGCCAGGACGCCCTCCTCGCGCAGCCAGGTCTGGGCGAGGCAGGGGACGTCGCGTGCGCCGCCGGGGATGATGTCGCCAAAGCAGTTGACGCCGAAGCCGAGCGCCCGTTCCTCCTCGAGGATGGAGCGAACGGCCAGCGCGGTGCACAGCGCCGTGTCGAGCTCTCCAGGACGGACGCCGCGGAGGAGATACCGGGACTTTCGCGCGGCCCAATACGCCCGCGCTTCCCCGACGGAAACGTTCGCGGCGCGCGCGCGGATGTCGGAGATCGGGCGCACGCGGATTTCGGCCCCAAACCGGCGCGCGAACCGGTCGCCGGCGGCGTGGGCGTTCCATGGAAAATTCTGCTCGCCGAACACGACGATGACCGCCTCCGCCAGCCGCCGTCGAAGCCCGAGCGCCCGGCACAAGGCCAGCGCCTCGCGCCGATTGGCGGGCAGGTGGACGGTCACCCCGAGCGATGACAACAGGTCGCGCGCCGACCACCGCCAGAAGTCCGGCTCGTCGTGGGTCTGAAGCGGCCAAAACACGACCGGCAGGCCGCGGCGTATCAGCGGGCCGGGATGGGAATTCCACCACTCGGTCGGATACGCGGGGATGCTGACGGGAAGAATGGCATCCACGTCGGGCCCGAGCCCCTCCACGGCGGCCGCCCAGTGGGCGGCATCGCGGACGACCATCGCGTTGCGGACGACGGCAACGCCGGCGGTCTCGTTGGCCAGGAGGTCCAGCGGCTCATCCGGGCTTCCTCTGCGGGAGCCCTTATCCGCCGGTCCGCGGGCGGCGTCAACCGCCTCGGCGGCGCCTGAGGCCGGCAGCGGGTTGACTCCGCGGACCTCATGGGGTACACCTTTTCGCCCTTGTGGCCAATCAGCCGGCGTTGTACGGAGAACCCGACATGGCAGGAACAGCGAAGAAGAAGGCCCGCGCGACGGCATCCCGCACGAAATCCTCCCAGCCCGCCCAGCGCCCGTCGAAGGCTGTGAGCAAGCCCGCCCGGCCCGGCGCAAAATCGGCGGCCGGCAAAACCGCGGCAGCCGCCCCGTCTGCCATGGGCGCCGCCCCCTCTGCCCAGGCCACGGCCCGAAGCCGATTGACCAAGGAGCAGCTCGAACAGTTCCGCAAGCAGTTGCTCAACCTCCGCGACCGGATCGTGGACGAGATCAATTTTCTCGCCGGCGACAACCTCAACCACTCCCAGCGCGAGGCTAGCGGCGACCTCTCGAACTACGGCATCCACATGGCCGACCAGGGGACCGATAACTTCGACCGCGAGTTCGCGCTGTCGCTGGTCAGCAACGAGCAGGAGATTCTCTACGAGATCGACGAGGCGTTGAACCGCATCGAACAAGGCACCTACGGCATTTGTGAAATGACCGGCCGGCCGATCGAAAACGAGCGACTGAAGGTCCTCCCGTACGCCCGGTACTGCCGGGAGGCGCAGGAACAACTGGAAAAGAAGCGCAAACGGTTCCGCCCGTTCGCCGCCTCGGGCATCCCTGGCGGGATGGCCTCCGGCGCCCCGGAGTTGTGATCCGGGGCGCATCCCTATGCGCACCCTGGCCGTCTGCCTCGTCCTTCTGATCGCGGACCAATGGTCGAAGGAGTGGGTGCGCGGTGCGTTCGGCCTGCACGACGTGCGGCCGGTGATCGGGGAGTTCTTCTTGCTGACCTATGTGCGCAACACCGGCGCGGCGTGGGGTCTGTTCCGTGGGGCCAACCACTGGCTGGCGTTGCTATCGGCTGCGGTCCTGGTCTTGATGGTGGCGTTCCGCCGCTCCTTCCTGCGCGCGACGCCCGCCCACCGCCTTTCCCTCGGGCTGCTGTGCGGCGGCGTCGCGGGGAATCTGATCGACCGGGTGCGGCTGGGGTACGTGGTGGATTTTCTCAGCTTCCATTTCGGACGGTATGAGTTTCCCGCCTTCAACCTCGCCGACGCGGCCATCACGACCGGCGTGGCGATCTACGTGGCCACGTCGCTGTGGGACGAGGTCCGCGCTCGCGCGGCCGCGGCGCGGCCGGCCGCGCCCGCCTCATGAACGCGGCTCCGCGCTGCGTGTGGCCCCTGGCCGGCCCGACCGCGTCGGGCAAGACGGAGGTCGCCCACCTTCTCGCCGAACGGATGGGGGCACGGATCCTCTCGGTGGATTCGATGCTGGTCTACCGCGGGATGGACGTCGGCACCGACAAGCCGCCGCCGGAGGCGCGGCGGAGGTTTGGCTACGCCGGGATCGATCTGGCCAACCCGGATGACTCCTGCGACGTCGCCCGCTGGCTGGCCGCGGCGCGGGTGGCGCTGGACGGCTTTGAGGGGCCGTGGATCGCGGTCGGCGGCACGGGGCTGTACTTCCGCTGCCTGCTGCAGGGGCTTGACCCATCCCCCCCCGCCGACCCGGCTGCGCGGGCCGAAGCGGAGGAGCTTCTTGCCCGGGATGGATCGGCGGCGCTGTACGCGCGCCTGCGCGACCTCGCGCCCGAAGTGGCCGTGCGGCTGCGCGATCCGCGCAATCCGCGCCGGCTCGTGCGGGCGTGGGAGATCGCCCGCGCCGGCGGCGGACACCCGCCGGACCGCCGGTGGGGCGATCCCCCGCGCCTGGTCGGCTTGCGCCGGGCGCCCGCCGACCTGCGGCACCGCATCGCCTTGCGCGCGCGCCGCATGTTCGGGGCGGGCCTGCTGGAGGAGGCCCGCGAACTGCGCCGCCGCTTTCCGCGCTGGTCCTCTACCGCCATGCAGGCGATCGGTTATCGCGAGGCGTTCGCGGCGCTCGATGGGCGGATGACGCCGGAGGAGGCCGTCGCGGCCGTGGCGGCTCGGACCGTGCGGCTGGCCCGCCGTCAGATGACCTGGTTCCGTCACCAAGCACGGACGGAGTGGGTGGACGCGGAGCCGAACTCCGCCGCGGAGGCGCTGGCCGGACGAATCGAACGGATCTGGAGGCAGGAGGGCCCGTCCCGTGTCGCCGTCTGACCGCTCGGCCGCCGAGGCGGCCGTGCTCGTCGGCATGCAGCGCTTCAACGTCCCCGCGTGGCAGCCAGCGGACACGCTGGCCGAGCTGGCCGAGCTGGCCGCCAGCGCCGGGGTGCGGACGGTGGACCGGCGCCTCGTGCGTCTCCGCCAGCCCGATCCCGCGACCTTCATCGGCCGCGGAAGCGCCGCCGAGATCGGCGCCCGCGCGCTGGCCCTGGGGGCGCGGCTGCTGATTTTCGACGACGACCTTTCGCCCGCCCAGGCGCGCAACATCGAGGACCTCACCGGGCTGCGGGCGATCGACCGCACGCAGCTCATCCTGGACATCTTCGCGCGCCGCGCCAGGACGAGCGAGGGGCGGCTGCAGATCGAGCTGGCCCAGCTGGAGTATCTCCGGCCCCGGCTCCGCCATAGCCGCGGCCGGCTGGAGCAACAGCGCGGCGGCATCGGCCTGCGCGGTCCCGGCGAGACGCAGCTGGAAATGGACCGCCGGCGCATGGACCACCGGATCGCCCGCATCCGCCAGGAACTGGAGGCGGTGCGCGCCCGCCGCGAGGAGCTGCGGCGCGGCCGGCGTCGGCACGGCTGGTCGCTGATCTGCCTGGTCGGCTACACCAACGCAGGCAAGTCCACGCTGCTCAACGCGCTTTGCGGCGCCTCCGTGCCGGCCGACGACCGGCTGTTCGCCACCCTCGACCCGACCACCCGGCGGCTCGAGCTGCCGAACCACCGGCCGGCGCTGCTGACCGACACCGTCGGGTTCATCCGCAAGCTGCCTCACCGGCTCGTCGAAGCGTTCCAGGCGACCCTCGAGGAGGCCTCACGGGCGGACCTGCTGCTGCACGTCGTGGATGCCGCCCATCCCCGCGCCGAGGAGCACATCGAGGCGGTTGAGGCGGTGCTGACCGAGATTTCCGCCGCCGCCCGCCCCCGGCTGCTGGTGTGGAACAAGCTGGACCTCGAGGGGGCCGCGGCGCGCGCCGCGCGCCTCGGCGGCGGCGGCCGGCGCGGGGTCGGCGTCTCGGCGGCGACCGGGACCGGCCTCGACGAACTGCGGGCGGCCGTCGCCGACTTGCTCCGCGCTCGCGGCGTGCCGTTCGACGTCCGCGTTCCGCTGGCCGACGGTCGCGCGCTGGCGTTGATCCGGCAGGGCGCGGCCGTAGAATCCGAGACGATCGAGGGCGACGTCGTACGGCTGGCGGGGACGATCCCCGAACGGCTGCTCGGCCACCTCGAGCCCTACCGCGACGGAACCACCGCCAATGTCCACGACGAACACGGAGCCTGAGGGCGCGTATCCGCTCGCGCCGCGCATCAAAGACCTCCCGAAGGACCTGCAGCCGCGCGAGATGCTGGAGCGCTTCGGGGCCGCCAACGTCCCCGATGCGGTCTTGCTGGCCGTGTTGTTGCGCACCGGGATGCGCGGCCGCAACGTGCTGGACCTGGCCGCAGACCTTCTGCGCCGTCACGGTTCGCTGTCCGAGCTGAGCCGGGCCACGCTCGAGGAGCTGTCGGGCGTCAAAAGCATCAAACGGGTGAAGGCCCTCACCCTGCTGGCCGCCTTCGAACTCGGCCGCCGTGTGCGGGACGAGCAGCTCCAGGACTCGCCGTCGATCCGCAGCCCCGGCGACGTCGAGCGGGTCGTCCGCCCGCTCGCCGACCGGGCCTCGGTCGAGGTGTTCTGGATGTTGCCGCTGAACAAGAAGAACCGCCTGATCACCCGCGGACCGGTGGAGATCAGCCGGGGCATCCTCGACGCCAGCCTCGTCCATCCCCGCGAGGTGTTCGCGCCGGCCATCCGCGCCTCGAGCGCCGCCGTGATCCTGAGCCACAACCATCCGTCCGGCGATCCGACGCCCTCCGCCGACGACGTCGCGCTGACGCGACGGCTGACCGAGGCAGGCCGCACCGTGGACATCCGCGTGCTGGACCACGTGATCCTCGGCCGCGTCAGTTCGGACGGAAAGCGGCCGGCCTACGTCAGCCTGCGCGAGGCCGGCTTGGTGGATTTTGAGGGGGCGAAGCCGTGAGCATTCATCCCGCCGCCATTGTGCACCCGACCGCCGTCGTGGATCCGCGGGCCGAGATCGGACCGGGCGTCCGAATCGGCCCGTACGCCGTCGTCGGCGCGGACACCGTGCTCGGGAGCGGCTGCGTCCTGGGGCCCCATGCGGTCGTACTGGACCACGTCCGGCTCGGCGATGGCTGCGAGGTCCACGCCCACGCCGTCCTGGGCGGCACGCCGCAGGATATGAAGTTTCGCGGCGCCGAGAGCCGCGTCGAGGTGGGGCCGGGCTGCGTATTTCGCGAGGGGGTCACGGTCCACCGCGGCACGCGGGAGGGATCGGCCACGGTAATCGGGGCGGGCTGCTACCTGATGGCCAACAGCCATGTCGGGCACAACACCCGCCTCGGCGAGCGGGTGATCCTGGCCAATGGCGCGTTGCTGGCCGGGGACGTCGAGGTCGGCGACCGCGCGTTCATCAGCGGCAACGCGATCGTGCACCAGTTTGTCCGGATCGGCGCGCTGGCGATGATCGCCGGCGGTTCGGGCATCGGGATGGACGTGCCGCCGTACCTGACCACCGCGGGCGTGGAGCGAAACCGTGTGGCAGGCGTCAACGTGCTCGGCTTGCGCCGGGCGGGATTCACGGCCGAGGAACGCCGTCAGGTCCACCTAGCCTTCCGGATCCTTTACCGCGAGGGGTTGACCGTCTCCAACGCCCTCGAGCGCCTTCGCGCGGAATTTTCCGGGGGCCCCGTTGCGGCGTGGATCCCTTTCATCGAATCGTCGCGCCGCGGCATCTGCCCGGCGCGCCGCCGTGGGGCGGGCCCCGGCGAGGGGGACGGGGACTGAGCCGTCCCGATCGCGTTGCGCGTTGCCGCCGCATCTGACATCATCCGCCGGCTGTGCCGACCGACGTGACCAGTTCCGGTTCCCCCCTCCGCCGCCCGATGGCCGATGCGCTGGCGGCGGCGGCCGGCGTGATGTTTTTGGTGCTCTGCATGCTGCTGCCGCTGGTCGGCCCGGCGGCGGCCCGCGGTTCGGGCTCGCCCGGCGCCACACGCGCGGAGCACTACGGCAAGAACGTCGCGGCTTTTCTTTCGGTGCTGACGCTGACGACCGCCCTGGCCGTTGCCGCGGTGCTGCTTCGGCGCGATAACGGCCGTCGGGACCGCATCGTGTGGGCGATGGCCGCCATCGCCGCCGCATGCATCGGGCTGCTGGTGGCCTTCCTCACCGGCGCGCTTCAGGCCTGAACGGGCCTTCCCTCAGACCAGGTCGCACGCCTCGGGGGGGATCCACTTGAACGGCCGACCCGCCCATTTGATGTTGCACCCGATCGGGTTGGTCAGGGGAACCCGGATCGGGCGGCCAGCGAGGTGATCCTCCAGCGCATTGGCCAGGTCATTGACCGTCATTTTGGAGGTATCGCGCGGGTTGTCCACGCCGCGGCCGCAGTAGATCAGACGGCGGTGGCGATCGAACACGTAAAAGTGCGGGGTGCGCAGCGCGCCATAAGCGCGAGCGACCTCCTGGGATTCGTCGCGCAGATACACCCACGGGAAGCGGTGCGCGGCCATCCGTTCGACCATGTGGGGAAAATCGTCCTCCGGGACCGTCGCCGCGCTGTTGGAGTTGATCCCGACAAAACGCACGCCCTGAGGGGCGAATCGAAGGGCGGTCTGGCGCGTGACCTCGTCTGAACCGATCACGTACGGGCAGTGGTTGCATGTGAAGAACACCACCAAGACGGGCGCGTCGGCAAAGTCGTCGAGCGACCAGTTTCGCCCGTCGGTCCCCGGGAGATCGAAGCGCGGTGCCCGCGCACCGAGCGGCAATGTGAAGGGCATGTCGTAGCTCCTGTTCGCTGCCGGGAATGTACGCGCAAACGACCGCCGTTCAACCATCCGCCTCCCGACCGGAGCGGCGAGGACTTGCCCGCGGGCGGAGCGTTCCGGCAGACTGCCCCCGCCTGGCCGCGCGGATCCAGGGAGGCGGCCGGCGGCGATCCGGCGCCCGCGAGGCAGCGATGGCGCTGGCCCTCGGGGCCGTTGCATGCGCCGGTGACGTGGAGGTCCGCCTCGACCGCATCGTGGTCCGCCTGACGGTCGCGGTCCTGCCGGAGCCGGGGCGGGTGGACGTCGCCTCGCGGGCCGATCGCGTCGTGGTGCGCGAGTTCCAACGCCGCTTCCCCGAACTGATGCGCTGGCGGCGGGCTGCCGCCGGCCTGCCCGCCGACCGGCCCCTCGAGGTCCAACTAACGCGCCCGACGGGCATCGAGGTGCGCGGCGTCGAAGGCTCGATGTTGGCCATCGCCGGCGGGGTTCGGCCGGACGTGCTGTACGTCGACTTCCGCCAGTCGGACACGTACAGGGTTTCTGGATCCGCTCGACCGGCCCGAGGACGGTTACGCGACGTCGATTCCGTCCGACGAATGGGGGGAACGGATGCATCCGCGCATCGAGCCCGTGATCCGCCCGCGCGGGTGCCGGCGGCGTCCATCTCCGGGCGATGCCGTACGGCGGGGCGCTCGGCCGCGTGGTGGTGACCGGAAGGACCTGTTCGACGAGGCCGGTCTGCCCTACCCCTCGCCGGAGTGGACGTGGGACCAATTTCTCACGATCTGCCGCCGGTTGAGCGACCCGGCGCGGGGCCGGTATGGCGTGGCCTTTCCCCGCGGCCGCCACGAATCGCACTGGTGGACCGCCTTTTTATGGTCCGCCGGCGGAGAGGTGATGGAACCCGATCCGTTGGCGCCGGGCGGATGGCGGATTGCGTTCGACAGCGACGAGGCGGCGGAGGCGCTCGAGTTTTATCTGCGCGTCCTGGCCGAGCCGTGGACCGACTCCGCGGGCCGGCTCCGCCGCGGCTATGCGTTCCAGGATTCGTCGGAGTTGGAGCGCCGATGGACGGACGGCGACATCGCGATGCGGTTCGAGTACCTCGGCGAGCAGCTGTTCGCGCAGATCAACCCCGATTTGACGGGGATGGCGCCGGTTCCGTCGGGCCCTCGCGGGGGGCGGGCGGGGGAGCTGAACTGCCGGATGCTGGGGTTGTTCGCCGGCATCCGCTCGAAGGCTGTCCGCGACGCGGCCTGGGAGTTCATCCGTTTTTTCGACGGGGCTAAAGCGCGGGCGATCCGGATGGCGACGTTCGTCGAGGCCGGCTATGCGCGGTTCGTCCATCCACGGCTGATGGAGCGGTACGGCTACGCGGCGGAGCTGCGGCTGGCCTCGCGCGAGTGTGCGGAGGCGCATCGGATGGCGGTGGACACGGGTCGGCCCGAGCCGTACGGGCCGGGGGCGCTGTCGGTCTACGACCTGCTCACGCGGCCGATCGAGGCCGGCGAGGCGGTCTTGCTGGCCGGGCGGCTGTCGGAGGATCCCGCGGCGCGGCTGGTGGCGCTGCGGGGTCTGCTGGCGGAGACGGCGCGGCGGGCGGAACGGGAGATGCTTGGGCTGCGCGCGCCCGGGGAGCTGCGTCGCCGCCGGACCGCGGCGGCGGTGGCGTTGTCGCCGATGGCCGCGGGATTCGCGCCGGCGGGCCGCCGCGTGGCCCGGACGCTGCGGCGCGCGGTGTCGCCCTCCTCCGGCCGCCGCGGGCGCGGCGCGCTGTGGCTGCTGGCGCCGGCGGCGGTCGGCATCGCCGTCCGGCAGTACCTGCCCCTGTTGCGCGGTTCGCTGATGGCGCTGCAGGACTACCGGATCATGGGCGGGTTGCGTTGGGTCGGCCTCGACCGCTTCGGGGATCTGATCTTCGATGGCGACTGGTGGCGCGCGGTCGCGACCTCGCTGAAATACAGCGGCGCGGTGGTGGCGCTGACCTTTCTGCCGCCGCTTGCGCTGGCGATCCTGCTGCACGAGGTGCCGCACGGCCGGTCCCTCTTCCGGACCCTGTGGTACCTGCCGGCCGCGCTGGGCGGCCTGGTGATGACGCTCCTGTGGTAGACGATGTACGAGCCCAGGGAGAGGGGCGTGCTGAACGCGGTCCTGATGCGCGTCCCCGCCTGGGC
>CAKZPT010000096.1 GCA_937139365.1 uncultured bacterium
ATCCCCCGATGGCGAAGAGGCCCGGTGGATCTCCATAACCGCCCCCATCGTCGGCACGTTCTACCGCTCCCCCGCCCCGGACGTCGAGCCGTTTGTCACCGTCGGCCAGGAGGTAGATGAAAACACCGTCGTCTGCATCATCGAGGCGATGAAGGTCATGAACGAGATCAAGGCCGACTGCCGGGGCATTGTCCGCAAGGTGCTGGTGGACAACGCCACGGCGGTGCAGTTCGGCCAGCCCCTGTTCCGCGTCGAACCCCTCTGATCCCGCATGTTTGAACGCATCCTGATCGCGAACCGCGGCGAGATCGCCGTGCGCATCATTCGCGCCTGCCGCGAGCTGGGCATCCGCACGGTGGCCGTCCATTCCACCGCCGACGAGAAGGCGCTGCACGTCCAGATGGCGGACGAGGCGATCTGCATTGGCCCGCCCCCCGCCCGGGACAGCTACCTTAAGATCGCCAACATCATCAGCGCCGCCGAGGTGGCGGACGTGGAGGCCATCCATCCCGGCTACGGGTTCCTCGCCGAAAACGCTCATTTCGCCGAGGTCTGCCGCAGTTGTAACATCGCTTTTATTGGTCCGACCGCCGAGAACATCCGAGCGATGGGCGACAAGGTCGTGGCCCGCCAGACGATGAAGAAGGCGGGCGTGCCGGTGACGCCGGGCAGCGAGGGTGTCGTGGCCACCAAGGAGGAGGCCCTTGAGGTGGCCCGCCGCATCGGTTTCCCCGTGCTCGTCAAGGCCGCGGCCGGCGGCGGCGGCAAGGGGATGCGGATCGCGCGCAACGACGTCAGCCTCGTGCAATCCTTCATGACCGCCAGTTCGGAGGCCGAGCGGGCATTCGGCAGCGCCGCCGTATACATCGAGAAATACGTCGAAAACGCGCGGCACATCGAGGTGCAGATCATCGCAGACCACCACGGCAACGTCGCGCACCTCGGCGAGCGCGACTGCAGCATCCAACGGCGCCACCAGAAGCTCATCGAGGAGGCGCCCAGTCCCGGCCTGCCGGCCGAGGTCCGCCGCCGCATCCATCGCACCGCCGTGGACGCCGCCCGGGCCGTGGACTACCGCAACGCCGGCACGATCGAGTTCCTCTACGACGTCGAGAGCCATGAGTATTACTTCATGGAGATGAACACCCGCATCCAAGTCGAACACCCCGTGACGGAGGAGATCACCGGCGTGGACCTGGTGAAAGAGCAGATCCGCGTCGCGGCCGGCGAAAAGCTCTCCTTTAATCCGCACGAGGTCAGGTTCCGCGGCCACGCGATCGAGTTTCGCGTCAACGCCGAGGATCCTTACCGCGGGTTCAGTCCGTCGCCCGGCGTCGTTGAGTTCGTCCATTTCCCAGGCGGCCGCTCGGTGCGGGTGGACAGCCACGTCTATAGCGGCTGCGAAATCTCCCCGTACTACGACAGCATGATCGCCAAGATCATCGCCACGGGGCGCAACCGCGCCGAGGCCCTCGCCGTCCTCGCCCGCGCCCTTCACGAGTTCACGCTCGAGGGCGTGGCCACGACCGCCCCCCTCGGCCAGGCGGTCCTTGCCGACGCCCGGTTTGCCCGGGGCGAATACACCACCACGTACCTGGAAAACTTCATGCAGGAGACGTTCCTGATTAACCGGCCCTGACCCCGGAGGTGGCCCGTGAAAACTGACCCCATCCCCCCGAGCGAGGCCAAGCGCCATCCGCCGGCCTACCCTGTCCCCGAGGACCGGCCCGACGAGGAGCAGGACCTCGGATCCATCCACATCCACAACAGCGTCATCGCCGCCATTGCTCGGGCCGCCGCTGCGCGAGTGCCCGGCGTCGTGGACCTCGTCGGCTCGCTGGTGGACGACATCGCCGGCCTCGTCGGCCGCACGCCCACCGACAAGGGCGTCCACGTCGAGGTGGCCGACAACGCATTGGTCATCGAGGTCAGCCTGGTCGTCGAATATGGCGTCAACATCCCCCGGGTCGCCTGGCAGGTTCAGAGCGCCATCCGGCAGGACGTCGAGCGCATGAGCGGCAAGTCAGTCCGCAGCGTGAACGTGGTCGTGCAGGGCATTCGCACGCGCGCCGAGGCCCCCCCGCCGACCCCCCGGGAGACCGCCCCATGAAGGCCCTGCGCATCGTGCTCGGCGCGGCAGTCTGGTCCGTCGCGGCGGCGGCCGGCCTGTGGCTCGTATGCGCCGCCGTGGCGCCGGAGGGGTGCAACCTCTGGGCGTGGATTGTCCACCGGCCGGAGCGGGCCATGCTCGCCGGCATTTTGGTGGCCGGCGTCGCCGTGCTGTGGGCGATGAGCCTGGCAACGCGCGCGCCCGGCGAGGAGGAACTGCGTTTTGCCGGCGACGGCGGCGATGTCCGCATTCGCCTCTCCGCCATCCGCGACTACATCCTGCGCATCGCACCGCAGGTCACCGGCCTCGAGGCCTCCCGGTGCCGTGTGGGTCTGGCTGGCAACCGCCTTCGGATCGTCCTCCAGTGCCGCATGCCCCCCGGCCGCTCCGCCATCGGCGCCGCACGCGCACTGCAGGAGCGCGTGCGTTCTGCTCTGCGAGAAGACCTGGGCATCGAGGAGGTGGACGCCATCGAGGTCCAGGTGGTGGCGTTCGCCGAACCGCCCGCCGCCGGGCGCAGCGGTCCGGGGCGGATCACCGTGGACGGCCCTCCCTCGCTCGCATGAACTGGGACGTCCTTTCGGCCGATTGTCTGTCCGTCCTTCATGAGGTTCTCACCGCGTTGCGCGAGCCGGCCCAGGCCGCTGCAAGGCGCCTCGCCCAGTGCCTCCGCGACGGCCACAAGGTGCTTTTGTGCGGTAACGGCGGCAGTGCCGCCGACGCCCAGCACATGGCCGCCGAGCTCGTCAACCGCTTCCTTCGCGACCGCCGCGGCCTGCCCGCCGTGGCCCTCACGACCGACACCTCCGTCCTCACCGCCGTCGGCAACGACGCGGGGTTCGAGTCGGTCTTCGCACGGCAGGTCGAAGCCTTGGGGCGGCCCGGCGACGCGCTGGTGGCCTTCAGCACCAGCGGCCGCTCGCCCAACGTCCTGCGGGCGATGGAGACCGCCCACGCCGCCGGCCTCTGGGTGCTGGCCGTCACCGGCGGCGACGGCGGACGCATGCCCCCGCTGGCCGACGCCGTGCTCTCCGTGTCCGCGGCCTCCCTCACGCCGCGAATCCAGGAGGGGCATCAGCTCCTCATCCACATCCTGTGCGAGCTGATCGAGGAGGCGTTTGCGTCATGACCGAACGTCCTCCGCGGCTGGTCGTCGTCGGCACCGTCGGCCTGGACACCATCCTGACGCCGGCCGAACGGCGCGAACAGGTGCTGGGCGGGTCCGCCACCTACGCCTGCGCCGCCGCATCCCTGTACGCGCGAACCGGCATCGTCGCGGTGGTGGGGACGGACTTCCCCCCGGCCGCCCGCCGCCTCTTCCGACGCCTAGACATCGATCTCCGCGGCCTCCAAACCGCCGCCGGCCGCACCTTTCGCTGGACCGGCGAGTATTTCGCCAACATGAACGACCGACGAACCCTGAAGACCGAGCTCAACGTCGTCGAGTCGTTCCGACCTGACCTTCCCCCCGCCTATCGTCGCGCGCCGTTCGTCTTTCTGGCCAACATCGGCCCCTCCCTGCAGCACCACGTCCTCGACCAAATGGACCGGGCCGCGTTCGTGATGGCCGACACAATGGACCTTTGGATCCGCACCTCGCTCGACGACCTCCGCCGCCTCCTGCCCCGCGTCGACGCGCTCACCGTGAACGAATCCGAAGCCCTCCACCTCACCGGCGAGCCCAACGTCCCCCGTGCCGGCCGCTCGCTGCTTCATATGGGCCCCCGCTTCGTGATCGTCAAGCGCGGCGAATACGGTAGCCTTCTGTTCTCGGGGCGATCGGTTCGTATCGTACCCGCCTGCCCGGTCGACAACGTGCGCGACCCCACCGGCGCCGGCGACACCTTTGCCGGCGCCCTGGCCGGCCGACTGGCGCAAGGTGGACGGCCCACTTTAGATTCGATCCACGCGGCGATGTTCGACGCCGCAGCGGTGGCGTCGCTCGCCGTCGAGTCGTTCGGCTTGGACGAGCTGGCCTCCGTCTCCTCCGCTGAGGTCCGCCGCCGCAGCGCGGCGTTGCGTCGCGCCTGCCGCCCCCCGTCGCAATAAAGCGCGCCGGCGCCGCCATGAAGGCGTGGCAGATTCAACGCATCGGGCCGATCCGGATGGACTCCCCTCCGCTCCGGCCGGCCGAGCTGCCGATCCCATCGCCCCGGCCCGGCGAGGTCCGCCTTCGCGTCTCCGCATGCGGCGTGTGCCACACCGAGCTGGACGAAATCGAGGGCCGGACGGCCCCGCCCCGCCTCCCTGTGGTGCCGGGCCACCAGATCGTCGGCGTCGTGGATGCCGTCGGACCCGGCGCGGACCGGGGTCTGGTCGGCCGGCGGGTGGGCGTGGCGTGGATCGCGTCGGCCTGCGGACGGTGCGCTCGCTGCCGGGAGGGCCGTGAAAACCTGTGCCCGGAGTTCCGCGCAACGGGACGCGACGTGGACGGCGGCTACGCCGCGTTTGCCGTCGCCCGGGCCGATTTTGTCTATCCCCTGCCGGACTCCGTTTCCGATCTCGAGGCCGCTCCGCTCCTGTGCGCGGGGGCCATCGGCTGGCGGTCGCTGCGCCTGGCGGAACTGAACGACGGCCAGGTTCTCGGACTCACCGGCTTCGGTGCCTCCGCCCATCTCGTCCTCCGACTGGCTCGTGCGCGATGGCCTCGGTCGCCGGTCTTTGTGTTCGCCCGCTCGGAACGCGAACGTGAGTTCGCACGCTCGCTCGGCGCAACGTGGGCCGGCGACACCAGCGACACGCCGCCGGCGCCGCCGGACCGCATCATCGACACGACGCCCGCATGGCGACCGGTTGTGACCGCGCTCCGAGTCCTCGCGCCCGGTGGCCGGCTCGTGGTCAACGCCATCCGCAAGGAGGACGCCGACCGGTCCGCGATCGCGGAGCTCGACTATCCGCGCGACCTCTGGATGGAAAAACAGATCGTCAGCGTGGCCAACGTCACCCGGGCGGACGTGCGCAACTTCCTTCAAATCGCGGCGGAAATCGGCCTGCGGCCGGAGGTGGAGGTCTATCCGTTCGCCGATGCCAACCGCGCCCTGCTCGACCTCCATCAGCGCCAGGTCCGCGGGGCCAAGGTCTTGGCCGTCGCCGACTGACCCCGGTTACCCACCCTCTCCTCCTCCGGACGGTCGAGAGCCCGTCGGGGCCGATGTGGACGCCCTCACGTCATGGCATGCGAGTCGGTCGTGATGGCGTACGTACAGTCGGCCGTCGAGCAGCACGGGGTGGGCCCAGCAGTCCCGGGCCTTTTCCGGCGCGATGCGAAACCGGCCATGAATCCGGAACCCCGTGTCGCCGGCCTCCATCCAAACTGCCTCCCCGTCCTCGGTGACCACGGCCAGCCGTCCGTCGGCCCAAATGGCGGCCCCGCGCGTCAGCCCTTCCATCTCGAACGCGGGGCGGCCCTCCACGAGATCGAGCGTCGCCCAGCGGGTCGGCTGCCGATAGTAGGGTGCGATCAGGCGGTCGCCGACGACGAGCGCGCCATGCTGGCCGGTGTCCAGGGGCGTGGTCCACACGTCGTGGACCGCAAAGGCCCCGTCCGGCCCGACCGCCATTCGGGTCAGCCGGCCACCTTCGCCGTCGGGGCCGGTCGCAAACACACAATCCCGCCAGGCCGCGGGCGTGCATGCGAGGACGCGAAAGCGCGTCGGCAGTGGCCGGGTCCACAGCAGCTCGCCGGTGTCTGCGTCGGCCCCGAAGACGTGGCGGTTCGAGCAGTTCACCATCACTCGGCGACCGCCGGCGCGCACCAAGACCGGCGAGGCATACCCTGCGGGATCCGCCTCCCCCCGCCGGCTCGGGCACGCGCTGATGCCGTGGAGATGGAGAAGGACCGAGGAGGAGGGGATCGGATGTCCAGATCGTCATGCCCGTCCGCGTCTCGAGCGCGGCCGCGAGCGCCAGCGTTCCCCCCGCCGTGACGTAAACGCGGCCGCCCCCCACCAGCAGACATTCGCTCAAGGCCCAGCGAATGTTCTCTCCGCGAAACCGTTCGAGCAAGTTGACCGCCCAGCGTTCGCGACCGCTGTCCATCTCGAACGCCGCCAGCCGTCCGTGCGCGTTCAGGTGGAACACCAGCCCGTCGGCGATTGCGCAGCTCGCCCGCGCCCCCGGGTACGGCCCCTTCCACGCCGCGCCGTTGGTCGCCTGCCAAAGACGCCGGCCGTCGAGGTCGAGCGCGTGAACGACCAGCGCATCCCCCAGGTCGCCGGTGATCACGAGGCGGCCCCCCGAGATGACCGGAGACGACCAGCCGCGCCCGAGGCCGTCGACCTCCCACGCCTTCGGCGGCCCTCCCTCCGGCCAGGTCCGCAGCAAGCCGGTCTCCAAGGAGATGCCGTCGCGGCGCGGCCCGCGCCACTGAGGCCAGCCGGGCTCGGCGGAGGCCACGAGAGGCGACTCGACCGCCCCCACCACGGCCGACGTGACCGCGAAAATCGCGACGGCCTCAAGGCCTCGCCAGATCGGGATGCCTGCTCGAGAGATCCAGCCGTCTCATTTTGTAACTCCAGCAGGCGCGCAAACATGCGGCACGCGATCGTCCTGGCCGCCGGATCGCCCAATCGGTCCTCCGTCTCGAGCGGGTCGTGTTCCAGGTCGAACAACGACGCCCTGCCGGCGGCTGGATACAGGATGAGTTTCCAACGCCGGTCGACGATCATGCGCTGCCGGTCCATGTACGCCCCGCACACGTAGCCACGCCCAGGTCCCATCGGGTTGGTCAGAAGGGGGCGCAGGCTGCGCCATGCCCACTCCGGCGGCACGGCCACTCCGGCCAGGTCCAGCGTCGTCGCCGCCAGATCCTGCATGTACACCGGCTCGTCGCAACGGACGCCGACCGGCACCCCGGGACCGCTCACGACAAGCGGCACGCGAACGCTGTGCTCGTACATGTTTTGCTTGCCCATCAGGCCGTGCCGACCGCAGGCCAAGCCGTTGTCCGACGCCAAAATGATGTACGTGTTGGAGGACCCGTGCGTTCCACCTCCTGCAGGAGACGGCCAATCTGCGCATCGAAATGCGAGATGATCGCGTAGTACTCGCGGCGATGCGTTCGGATGGCGAACGGAGTGCGGGGAAAGGGAGCGAGGTTTTCGTCCCGCAGCTCCGGCCCCGCACCCATCGCAGCAGCGTCGGCGTGTTCGGGCCGGAAATTTTCTGGCAAGGGGACTGACGCGAGGGGATAGGCCTCCCAGCATCCCCGCGGCGACTACCGCGGATCGCGCGGCATTGAAGATGGCGTACACCAGCCATGGCCGGCCGTCGGCGCGGGCTCGACGGACCGCTGCTGCAACCTCGTCCGCCTGCACCTGCGTCCAGTGGCGATCGTCTTTGCGCCAATAACCGCCCTCCGCCGGGTTGCACGGATCGAATGGGGCGGGCCGGCCTTCTACTGGCCGGCCGTACCAATGTTTCGGGTTCGATCCCAGCAGCCCCGCCCCGGTTGGGCCGGCGTCCTCGAAAATGTCCTCGGGTTTCGCTCCCTGCACATGCCACTTGCCCACGAAGGCGGTGCGGTAACCTGAAGCGCGCAGCAGTTGGGGCCACGTCCGGGCGGCATGCGCGACCTCGGAAGACCGCGCTTGGGCGCGCCACAACGGCAGCCCGGTGATCAACATCGTACGGCTTGGAATGCATACCGCCGGCGTCCATGAGCCCTGGATATAGGCCCGCGTGAACATGGCGCCGCGCCTGACCAGCCGGTCGAGATTGGGGGTTTGGACCGCCGGATTCCCGAAGTCGCCGATGCCATCGACCGCCAGATCGTCCGCCATCAGCACCAGAAAACTGGGCCGCCGGTGGTCCTGATCGGCCGAGGTGCGCACGCTCGAGGCTGGGGCGGCGCCGGCAATCCGTGGAGCAGCCTCCCGGCTTACTAATTCGCCCTGCTAGACGACCATGGCGCATACCGCAATTCGAGCGCCATCGAGGCGCAGGCCGTCGGCTCGACCCTCACTCTGAGGTTCTCAACCCTATCCAACCGGCCCTACCGGGTCGAATGAGCTGCGTCGCCCATCCATGCCACCTGGAGTTCCGAAACGGCAACCACGACGAGTACGGGCGGGTGGGTCGTGACGACCATGGCCAATCCGCGGGGCCCGTCTGGTTTCACCGCCTGAAGCGCTTCCCATAAGCGACCGGCGTCGCTGGAGCCCGGGGGTTACAAACCGCAGTCGCGCAGGAAGGCGGAATCGAGCGAGGCGAGGTCGGCGGCGGCCCAGGTCGGGCGGGCGCCCTCGATGACCGCCCGCGGGAACGTCGTCCAAAGCCCCAAACACCTCATTCCCGCCCGGCGGGCCGCCTCGATGCCCGGCAACGTGTCCTCAATGACCACGCACTCCCCAGCCCGCAACCCCAGCTTTCGAGCCGCAAACAAGAATATATCCGGCTCGGGCTTGTTGCGCGAAACGTCCTCCGCCGTGACGAGAGCGTCGAACCCCTCGGCCGGCAGTCCGATCTCCGCCAGAATCGCATGCAACTTGATCGGATCGGCGCTCGTCGCCACCGCCGTTCGCCGGCCGGCCTTTTGCAGGCGCTGGAGGAACTTGACGACCCCTGGCAGCGGTCGCAAATGTCCCGCTATCACCTCGCGGAAAATCTCATAGGTCCGGTCCCGGTCGCGCGGCAGCACCGCCTCGACCCCGTACCGCCGAGCCACGCCGCCGAAATAAGCGATCGAACCGCAGCCCATAAACTCGCGGAAATCCGCCGGCGCCGGCGAGACGCCGTGCAGCTCGCGGAACATCCGGCAGGCCGCTTCGGCCATCAGCTCCTCGGAGTCGCACAAGACCCCGTCCATGTCGAAAATGAAGCCGCGGAGTTGGCAATCCGCTCCACCGGTGTTACGTTGATTCGACAACGATGTCATCGCTGATCACATTCCTTCTGGCGCTGGCGGCAACGGCGCTGTGTTTCGCGGGCATCGGGATCGGCCTCTGGCTCGGCCGGCGGCGACGGATCGGCGCCTGCGCGTGCGAGTTCAACGTCGAACGCGCCCGCCGGCCAATGACCGGCGCTTGCAGCTGTTGCGCCGGCCCCCGCGACGGGTCGCCGTCGGCCTGCGGCTGACCAACCGGCACCCCGCTCACGGCGTGTCCGCCATCCGGATAGCCACCACGGCGGCCCCCGGATGCCGCAGCCGTCGCGCGAGCTCCAACAGGTCCGCATAATGCGAGGCCGGAATCACCGCCGGTCCCAGCCGCACCGACCGGCGCCAAACCAGCATGCCCGCCGAGCACTCGAGATGGTGCGCGACCTCGGCCCCGTCGGTCAGACGCCATTCCCACGCGGCCGGTCGAATCGCGGCGACACCCCCGGGCCAGCGGACGCGCACCTCTAGGTCTGCCCGGGCAGCGTCAGGCCAATACAGAGGGGCGACGCGCGATTCGGGGCCGAGACCCGGCAGCTCGGGTGGCTCGGCCGGTAGCCAGAAATGCATCCACCCCTCCGCGCGCGGCGCAAAGTCCGCGATCCGCACCGCGACCTCCTCCACCGCCGGATGAGCGTCGGTCCGCCACGTCGTCATCCCCTCGGCCACCGCGTCCTGCGCGAGCGCCGCCACCCGCTCCTGATGATGGCGACGCCGCTCCTCCGGCGACATCTCGGCGATCCGCCGGACAAACTCCGCGTGTCGCATGCCGTAATACTCGATCCGCCTTTGTAGCCGTGCGCCACCGTCGGCCGCCAGCTCGATCTCGACGCTGGTCACCGTCCGAGAGCGGAACTCCGCCGGAGGCTCGACCGTGACGATCCGGCCGGAGGCCAGATCCACCGCAGCATGGCCCTCGTGCGGTGTCGCGCCGGGCTCGGCGTACTGGTCGGTGTCGTTGAGTATTAGGGGGCGGCCAGCCTCGTCCTCGACGACGACGAGCACGACGGGGCAGTGCTCGGGCTGGGGTGCGTCCGCCAGCGGGGACTCCAGCCCAAGGCCCGCCGGCACCGTCGTGGCGACGAGGAATCGCGGGCGCAATCCCGCCGCCGAGACCATGGCCGCCATCAACGCCGCACGGTCGGCCGAATGCCCGTACCCCTCCTTCAACGTCCGGTCCGCCGGCGTCAAAGAACCTCGGGGCAGAATCCACGGCGCTGGGCCGGCGGGGCGAACGGCGGTGGCCACGAAATCCCGGATGGCTCTCACACGCGCAACCGCGCCGGTGCGGCGCTCGACCAAGGCGGCCGCGCGACGGCCAGCCTCGGGCGCAGCGGCGGCCGCCGAGTTCAGCTCCGCCGCCCAAGCCTCTCCCAGCGCCTTCCAGTTCCCCGCGCTGAACCACACCGAGGGGCGGCCGATCCAAGCCGGCAGCATCGCGCTCTCGCGCGGGACGGCGGGCAGGCGGGTCGCCGTCCACTCCATGCACACGACGCCGTCGTTCGTCGCGCAGGACCTCGCCGCGTCGCCGGCAAAGTCGGCGACTCGTAGCGGAAGGTCCGCCGGAAAGCGCACGCGGACCATGCGCCGGGCGACCGGCTCGAAGGCGTCGAGCACCTCGACGCCGGCGAAACACCAGCGGTTGCTATAGGAGCCGACGGTTCGGAAACGGATGGTGGAACCGACGGCAACGGCGGGCAACGGGGCGACGCGCAGACGGCCGCGCGCATATCGGGGGGCGTCGGCGGACCAACCCTGCTCCATTGTCTGCACGTCGGCCGGGTCGAGCCGGCGGACGACGCCGTCGGGCTCAGCCACCTCGGCCTCGAGGATCTCGACGCGGTCGGCGCCTTCGATGTACGGCAGCTTGAGTTCGGCGTTCGCCTTGACCCCGGCGTAGGTCAGGATCCGCTTCGTCACGGCATTGGTGACCGTCCAGGCGCCGGCCCCCTCCACGGCGTAGTCGGTGACGATTTCCACAAATTCCGCGTCCGGCTCGGGCGGCGGCGGCGCGGCGTCGGCCGTGGCCGGGGCGGGCTCCGCGGCCGGCGGGGCATCGAAGATCGCGCGCCGGCGCCGGGCGGCTTCGATGCGGCGCAGGGCGTCCTTCAGCCCGGCGTACTCGGCCGGGTCGAGCTCCGGTTTTCGAACGAGCGCCTCCGTCTCGGCCTCGAGGTGGCCCTCCGCCACACGCCACCGGCGCCGCCACGAGAAGCCGGGGGCGTCGAGGTCCTCGAAGGATGGCACGTGGAGGGCGACGCCGAAGGCGGGGCCCGGATCGAGCCGGACCCGCTCGGCGACGCCGCAGGAATACTCCGTGACCAGAGGGTATCGGCGCCGTTCGAGTCCCGCGGAGCCAAGGGCGCCGTGCATGACCCCGAACGCCCCGGCGAGGCTTGGCGGTGCGACCAGGGCAATGCCGGCGCCGCGGACGGACAGATCCGGCGCATCGAACTGGAGACGGGCGATCAGCGGCCGACCCCGGTCCTGCATGTCGGCCGGGTCGAGTTCCAGGGATTGAACGCGCACTCCGGGCAGGGCGCGCTCCACCGCGGTTTCGAGGAACCGACGGCGCTCGTCGGGTTTTCGGCGGGCGAAGAAGCCCCGGTAGGCGTTGTCGTTGACACCCTCGAACCGGAGTTCGGCGCGGCCGCGCAGGCGGCCGGCGGCATCGAGGGCGGCGTCGAGGGCGATCCGGACGAGGTTGGATTCGGCCGGCTGCACGGGCGACGTGCGCAGCGGCTCGCCCTCGGGCGAGGCGACCAGGTAGCTGCGGTTGGCCAGATGGGCGGGCAGCAGGTGGCGTGTGGTCTCGTCGGTCGGATCCATCAGCAGCCACGATCCATCCCGCAGTCGGGCGGCGGAGATGGCGTGGTTAAAGTAGGGCAACGGGACCTCCGGATCGCAGCGGGGCCCGACGTGGATCAACACCGGATATCCTTCGATGCCCGCGAGGCGGTGCATCGCGGCCAGCAGGGCGGCCTTGTCGCGGCAAACGCCGTGGCGGTTGCGAAAGGTCAGGTCGACGTCGTGGGGCTCGTAGCCGGGCGCCTCCGTCTCCGGCGTCAGGCCAACGTAGCGGACTTTCTGCGAGACGAAGGCAAACAAGGACTCGACGCGGGCGCGTTCGTCCTCCAGCCCGGCGACCAGCTCGCGCACTGCCTGCGGAATCTCCTGGCCCTTCGGTTCAAGGCGGGGCCGGCAGAGGTTCCAGTACCAGCGCGAGATGGACGGCCAATCCTCGCAGGTGCTCACCAGCACCCGCTGGACCACGGCGGAGGCGTCGGGCATGTCGGGCTCGGGGAACATCCGCGGCACGTCGCGCGCGATCCACCGGTGGAGCCGGCCGTCGGGCAGGTCCTCCACCTCGTAGCGGACGGTGCCCGGGACCTCGTCGCGCACGACCTTGTGCCGCAGCGGCCGCGCGGCCGGCGCGCGCACCTCATAGACGGACCGCAGGATCGGCGCCGTGCCCTCGAGCAGGCAGACGTCGTACCACTGGTCCGGGATCCGCACGCGCACATCGCGCCGCCACGCGCGCACACGCATCACATCCCCCGTCTCCACGCCGGGCACACCGACCGACAGGATCCGGTGGCCTGGATCATAGATGTTCTGCCCCATCTGAGAGGCATCGATCGAGACGCGTGTCAGCGGGGCGGGATCGATGTCCACACGCCGGCCGTCCGCCTTCCACAGCTCAACGCGTTCGACGACGACGGTCGTGTAGAATTGGTGGAAGCCGATCCGCAGCACCGACGCGTCGCGCCGGCCCCGTTCCGTCAGCACGCGCGTGAAGCTGTCGTACCGCGTCTCCGCGGTCCCGTCCGGCGCGTAGGCGACGCGCTCGAGATCGTCCACGACGACGAGATCGGCGTCGGGGAACCGCTCCGGCGTGGCGAGGCGGGCGGCCTCCAGCGCCGCCACGGGGTCGAGCATCTCCGCCGACGGCCCGCCCCCCGCCCACGCGGCGCAGACCGCGGCGCATCCGCAGACGATGGCCTGACGAATCATGGCGCCGTCACTATACCGGCACCGACGGCGTCCACCAGCCGGACGCCGGGCCGCTGTTCCCCGCGCTCAGGAGGGCCGCCGCCCGTCCATCAGCTCCATGAACTCCTGGAACAGGTAGGTCGAGTCGTGCGGCCCCGGACACGCCTCGGGGTGGTACTGCACCGAAAAGATCGGCCGCCGTCGATGCCGCAGGCCCTCCGACGTCCGATCGTTCAAGTTAATGTGCGTCGTCTCGACCTGCTCCGGATCCAGCGACTCCAGGTCGACCGCGAAACCGTGATTCTGCGAGGTGATCTCGACCTTGCCGGTCCGGCGGTTCAGCACCGGCTGGTTGGCGCCGCGGTGGCCGAACTTGAGCTTGTAGGTGCGCCCGCCCATGGCCAGCGCCAGCAGTTGATGCCCGAAGCAGATGCCGAAGATCGGCACTTCGGTGCGCATGAGGTCGCGCAGAATCCCGATCGTGGTCTGCACGCCCTCGGGGTCGCCCGGCCCGTTGGAGATGAACACGCCGTCCGGCCGGCTGGCGAGAATCTCGGCGGCGGGGGTCTGGTTGGGGAAGACCTCCACCTCGCAGCCGAGCCGCGCCAGCAGGCGCAACTGGTTAAACTTCACGCCGCAGTCGAGCACCGCCACCCGCCGCGGCTTCGCCGGCCGGGCAACGCCCGACCCGAGCAAGCGGTCGTAGGCGCGGAACTCCGGTCCGATCAGCGGAAACCGGTCGAGCGCGGCATGCTCCCCCGGCCAGGTGTATCGCCGCGCTGCGCTGACCTCGGTCGAAAGGTCCCTCCCCACCAGCCCCGGCGACCGGCGCGCCTTCTCAACGAGGGAATCGGGATCGGGGTCGGTCGTCGAGACCACGCCCTTCATCGCACCGCGCGAGCGGATGTGGAGCGTGACCGCGCGCGTGTCGACGTGGTGGACGCCGATCAATCCCTTCGACTCGAGAAACTCGGGCAGGGACATCACGGCTCGCCAGTTGCTCGGCCGCCGGCTGCACTCGCCGACGACGAGGGCCGCGCAGTGCGGCCGCCACGACTCCATGTCCTCGGCCGTGATGCCGTAGTTGCCGATCAGCGGGTAGGTCAGGGTCACGATCTGGCCGTGATAGGAGGGGTCGGTCAGGATCTCTTGGTAGCCGGTCATTGAGGTATTGAAGACCAGCTCCCCGTACACCTCGCCCTCGCCGGCGAAGGCCTCGCCCTCGAACCACGTGCCGTCTTCCAGAGCGATGATCGCCTTTTTCATTGTACGTGCCGGCCATCGGCCGGGCGGGCACGTATGCGCCATTTTGGGGCCGAAATCAAGCCGCACCACGCCTCGTCGTTCCCCGTCGGGCTTCCGAACATTGGACGATCCGGCGCCCAAAGGTTCCAACCCTTGGAACGGCCAGGGCCAAAACGTTCCAACCCTTGGAAGCTCCGGGCGGCGGCGTGTCCAATCCTTGGACAGCTTCGGCCGCCGTCAGGCGCCGGGCAAGTCGAAGGCGATGCGCCCGATGAACTCGAGCGCGGCGCGGGCGGCCGCCGCAATTTCGGCCGGCGCTCCCGGCGGCAGGCACTCGATCATCATCGTACCGGAATCCGCCGGCCGTCAGCCGGCGCAACATCGCCGGAAAATCCGCCCGGCCGGAACCTGGCGCGATGTTCTCAAGGGCGCGAAGTCCTTTACGCAGAACCCGGTGACCAGCCCGTCCAGCAGGCTGGCCTGCTCGGCCGGATCGAGTCGCCCGTCCGAGTAGTAGAGGATGTTGCCGGCGTCGAACCCGACGCGAAAGTTGGGCCGGTCCACGCGCCGCACCCAGTCGCGCACCTGTTCGGCCGTCGCGTTGAGGCCGCCGTGCGGCTCGATGACGATCGCCATACGCCGTTTGGCGGCGTACGGGGCGCATTCGCGCACGGCGCCGAGCCAACCGTCGGCCAGGCCGGCGTTTCCCGTGCCGCCGAGAGTGCACCAGGTCGATGAAATGGCTACCCAGCCCCGGGACCGGCCCCTGCGAGAATTCACCGTACCAGCCGGAGTCGACGTCGGCCCGGAATGGCCGCGGCAAGCGGTACGTCAGGAACTCGGCCCATTCGACGTCCTCGGCGCGGACGTCCTTGTGGGACCAGAAGGGCTTTTCGGCGTTGCGGACCTCCTCGATTCGCGTAATCTGGCCCAACACGCCCGAGCGCAGCACCTCATGGCATCCGACGATCGCTGGCAGGCTCCGCAGCTGCGTGCCCACCTGGCAGACCACGCCGGCCCGTCGGACGGCGTCCACCGCGCGGACGACGCGGTCGAACTCGGTGCCGAGCGGCTTTTCGACGTAAATGCGCTTCCCCGCCCGCGCCGCTGCCTCCAGGTGCGTCGTGTGCTGGTGGCCGCAGAAAGCGATCATCACCGCGTCGAGGTCGGCGACCTCCAGAGCTCCCGGTACAAGACGAACTGGCGCGGCTCACTTCCGAACCACTCCTTCGCCCGCACGGCGGCGTCCTCGCGCGCCTTCCGCCACGGGTCCGCCACCGCGACCCCCTCGAGGTTCATCGCCTGCGCATGGGGTCGGATGCCGCCCAGGAGGGCGCCGCCGCCGCGGCTGCCACTCTTCCAACTTCTCTCTTTTCTTGGCTCGGCTAGATCTTCACCGGCTCGGCCTAGTCGAATCGAGTTGCCGAGCCTGAATGGCGACTCGACGATGCACTGACCGAGCCGATCGCCCGCCTGCGGGCGCTCTTGGCGACGGCGACCATGAGGCACGAAGGAGAGTTTGCGGACCCGAACTATACCGAGGGGGCGCTGCCCTCCAAGTTTGCAGCGACGATCGAAGCCCGCATCCGGACGACCGGTAGTGCCCCGGCCTCGCCGAAGGGCACCAACAACCCCACGGTCCGTCCGCTTAGGATTGACGGCCCCAATAGCTTTCAGAGAAGAAGGTATGCGGCCCGAGAGGCGCCGCGCACGGAGCGCGGTGGACACCCCGTCATCGCCCCAGTAGGATGGCGATCGACGCGTCCGCGCCAGGCCGGCCCGCCGGCGCGCGCAAGGAGGGCCACGATCATGAAGGGCATGCTCGCCATCACGGCCGCCGCCGTCGCGCTCGCTTTCCCGGCCCCAGCCCCCGCCTCGCCCGAACGCCCCCGCATCAGCTTCGAGACGGCGACCCTGGCCGATAACCCAACTGAGCGGCGCATCCTGGAGGTGCTGGACGACGGCTTTCAACACCAACGCCGCGGGAGCATGAGCGTGCCAAAGGAAGACGGCCGCATCCTGCGCCTGCTCACCGAGGCCATCGGAGCCAAACACGTCGTCGAGATCGGCACGTCGGTCGGCTACTCGGGCCTTTGGCTGACGCTGGCCCTCAAACGCACGGGCGGCCGGCTGACGACGTTTGAAATCGACGCGGACCGCGCGGCGAAGGCGCGGGAGAACTTCCGGAGGGCCGGGGTCGACGATATCGTCACCTTGGTCGAGGGCGATGCACACGTCGAGGTGACGAAGTTGAAAGACCCCATCGACCTGTTGTTCCTGGACGCCGACAAGGAGGGCTACATTGACTATCTGAACAAGCTCCTTCCGCTGGTGCGCCCCGGCGGGCTGATCGTCGCTCATAACATGAGCGAGCGGATGGCCCATCCGCCCTACGTGCAGGCGGTCACCACGAACTCGGCGCTGGAGACGATCTTCATTAACATGCAGACCTCCGGCATCGGAATCACCCTGAAGAAGCGTTGAGATGGCCGGCGGTCCCCGGCGAGAGCTGACGCGGCTGGACGCGGCCGCGTTGATCATCGGCGTCATCGTCGGCGCGGGGATCTTTCAGGTCGTGCCGGACGTGGCGCGGGGCACGCCGGGGCCGGCGGCGATGTTGGGGTTGTGGCTTCTTGGGGGGGTGTTGTCGTTTTGCGGGGCGGCGGTCTACGCCGAGTTGGCGGCGGCGTGGCCGGAGGCGGGAGGCGACTACGCGTTTCTGAGCCGGGCGGCGGGGCCATGGGCGGGATTTCTGTTCGCGTGGCTGCACGCGGTGGTGATCCGGCCGGGCGACATTGCGGTGATGGCCTTCGCGTTCGCGACCTACGCCGCGCCGTTGGTACGGGAGTTGAGCGGCGGGCGGGCAGACCTGCCGGAGTGGGTCTGGGCGGCGGGGGCCGTCGCGGCGCTGACGGCCGTGCACGCCGCGGGGGTGCGGACGGGGACCCGAACGCAGAACGCGCTGACGGCGCTGAAGGTCGGCGGGCTGCTGGCGGTCATCGGACTGGCGACGGCGGCGACGCCCGCCGCACCGCCGACGGCCGCGCCGGAGCCGCTGCCAGCAGCCGTGGCGCTGATCCTGGTGCTGTTCACCTACGGCGGCTGGAACGAGATCGCCTTCGTCGCGGGCGAGGTGCGCAACCCCGGCCACAACATCCCGCGGGCGCTGGCGCTGGGGCTGGGGACGGTGACGACGTTGTACGTGTTGGCGAACGCGGCCTTCCTGCATGCCCGAGGGGGACACGCGGGCGTCGCCGCGTCGCGCGCGGTGGCGGCCGAGGCGGCGGCGGGCGCGTTGCCGGGGGCCTCGTTGTGGGTTTCGGCGCTGATCGCCGTCTCGGCCCTCGGCGCCGTCCACGGGCTGATTTTCGCGGGCGCCCGGGTGCCGTTCGCGGCGGGACGGGACCATCCGCTGTTCCGCCCGTTGGCCGCCTGGAACGAGCGATGCGGTGCGCCGGCGTGGGCGCTGGCGTTCCAAGGAGGGCTGGCCGTGTTGCTGGTGGTCGTGCTGCGCTCGTTCGTGGACACGCTGCTCTACACGGCCGCGCCGGTGTACCTTTTTTACCTGGCGACGACGCTCGCGCTGCCGGCGCTGCGGCGGCGGCACCCCGAGCGACCGCGCCCGGTGCGGGCGCCGGCATGGGCGGTGGCGGCGTTCGCCATCACCTGCGCGTACCTCGCATGGCGGGCGGTCGCGTATCGTCCCCCGATCGCCGCCGCAGCGCTGGGGCTAGCGGCGCTCGGGTGGCCGCTGTGGCGGCTGTCTCGGCGGATGGGGCCGGCGGGGTCCGCGCAGACCGCCGAAACGGAGTGAGGAGAGAGTGCGATGAAGCTCAGGCTCATTGGGGCATGGATCGCCGGGCTCGTAGCCGCCGCGGTCGCGGCGGCGCCGCGGCCGAATATCGTGTTCATACTGGCCGACGACCTCGCGATGGCCGACCTCGGGTGCTACGGGCAGACGAAGATCCGCACGCCGCGGCTGGACCGGATGGCGGCCGAGGGCATGCGGTTCACGCAGGCCTACTGCGGCACCAGCGTCTGCGCGCCTTCGAGGGCGTCGCTGATGACGGGCCTGCATTGCGGGCACTGCCCGATCCGCGCCAACCGCGAAGGCGAGCCGGAGGGCCAGATGCCGCTGCCCCCGGGCACCCTCAGCGTCGCGCAGGTTCTGAAGTCCGCCGGCTACGCCACGGCCTGCGCGGGCAAGTGGGGCATGGGGATGTTCGGCACCAGCGGCGATCCGCTGAAGGTCGGGTTCGACCACTTTTATGGCTACAACTGTCAGCGCCACGCGCACAGCTATTTTCCGACCCACCTGTACGACGACGACCGGCGCGTGGAACTGCCGGGCAACGACGGGCAGGGCGTGGGGCGGACCTACGCCCAGGATCTGATCGTCGCCGACGTGCTTCGCTGGATCCGCTCGGCGGCGGGTCGCCCGTTTTTCCTATTCTTCGCGGTAACGCTGCCCCACGGTCGCTACGAGATCGACGACCTCTGGCCCTACCGCGACGAGCCTTGGACGGACCGCCAGAAGACCTACGCGGCGATGGTTACGCGGCTGGACACGGACGTCGGCCGGGTGCTGGACCTGCTGAAGGAGCTGAACGTGGACGAGCGGACGCTGGTGATCTTCTCCGCCGACAACGGCTCGGCGCTGCCGCCGGCCGACGAGCTGCACCAGTTGTTCGGGCATTCGATGGGCGGCCGGCTGCGCGGGATCAAACGGTCGTTGTACGAGGGCGGACTGCGCAATCCGACGATCGCCCGGTGGCCCGGCGTGGTTCCGGCGGGGAGGGTATGCGACGAGCCGTGGGCGTTCTGGGACTTTCTGCCCACGGCGGCGGAACTGGCGGACGCGACGCTGCCGGAGGAGTTCCGCCCCGACGGCGTCTCGATCGTGCCGTTGCTGCGGGGAGGCCCGGCGCCGGCGCGGGAGTACTTCTACTGGGAACTGCACGAACGCAGCGGGCCGTCGCTGCAGGCCGCCCGTTTCGGGACGTGGAAGGCGGTGCGCAACGGCCCGTCGGCTCCGGTCGAACTCTACGACCTAGCCTTGGACCCCGGCGAGGTTCGGGACCTCTCCGCGGAGCGGCCGGAACGGGTCCGGCGGGCGCTGGAGATCTTCCAGGAAGCCCACCGGCCCGACCCGAACTGGCCGCTGGTGGACCGCCCGCCGCCGAGGAAGCGCGGGACGGCGAGATGAGGATGGGCCGCCCGTGACGCTGCCGCCGTCCACCGCCATCCTGATGGCCGCCTACGGCACCGTGGAGCGGCTGGACCGAGTGGCGGAGTTTCTGCGCGACGTCGCCGGCGGGCGGGAGCCGTCGCCGGATCTCGTCGCGGAGATGCGGCGGAGGTACGAGGCGATCGGCGGATCGCCGCTGATCCGCATCACGATGGCGCAGGCGGCAGCGCTGGAGGCCGAGTTGGCGCGACGCGGCCGGCCTCGGGCGGTGGTCGTCGGAATGCGGCACTCCGCCCCGCGCCTTGCCGACGCCGTGCGCCGTATCGCTGCCGACGGGCACCGCGCGATGACCGTGCTGGTGATGGCTCCGCACTATTCGGCCTTGAGCATCGGCCGCTACCGGGAGTGCGTCCAGGAGGCGCTGTCCGGGCTGGCCGACCCGCCCGCCGCGCGCTGGATCGAGCGGTGGTGGCACCAGCCGCGGCTGGCGGAGGCGTTCGAGGTTCGCATCTGGGCGGCGCTGGCCGCACATGGATGGGTGCCGGACGACGTACGGGTCGTGTTCACCGCCCACAGCCTGCCCGTGCGCATCCGCGAGATGGGCGACCCGTACGAGGAGGAAGTCCGCGCCCATGCCCGGGCGCTCGCACAGCGGCTGCGGCTGCCGGACTGGGCGCTGGCCTTTCAGAGCGCGGGGGCGTCGGGGGAGCCGTGGCTGGGGCCGGACCTCGGCGAGGCGCTGGCGGCGACGGCCGCGGAGGGTCGGCGACGGGTGCTGGTGGCGCCGATCGGCTTCGCCTGCGACCACCTGGAAATCCTCTTCGATCTCGACATCGAAATGCGGCGGCGCGCCGGCGAACTCGGGCTGGAGTTCGCCCGCACGGAGTCGCTGAACGTGTCCGCCCCGTTCATCGCGGCGCTGGCCGACGCGGTCGAGCAGGTCGGCTGATGCCCCGGCTGGCGCGCGCGACGGCCTTGACTTTCCGCCGGTCAGGTTGGAGGATGTGGAGCGTTTCCCATGGACCGGCGCGACACCATTCCGGGGGTCTGATGACCGTGATCGCCCCCAGTCCGCGTTGCGGACGCCGGCCCTCCCCGTGGCGCCCATGCCCCAGATTCTCTGCGTCGTAGACGATCCGGGCGAATGGCCGCTGCAGTTGCCCAACCTCAGCGTGGTGGGCGCCCAGAGCTACCTGACGGACCCGCGTTTTTCCAACACGCCGCACTGCCGCGTGTACAACCTGTGCCGCTCCTACCGCTACCAGACGGCCGGCTACTACGTGTCGCTGCTGGCGGAGGCCCGCGGCCACAAGCCGCTGCCGAACGTGGCGACGATGCAGGACCTGAGGTTTCCGTCGGTGGCGCGCGCGATGTCCGGCGGGCTGGACGACGTGCTCGACAAGGCCCTCGGCCATCTGCAGGGCGCGCGGTTCGCGCTGCCGGTCTATTTTGGGCGGACGGTGAACCCTCGCTACGACCGGCTGGCCCGCAGCTTGTTCAACCTGTTCCCGGTGCCGCTGTTGCGCGCGCATTTCATCCGCGAGGAGGACGGATGGGAGCTGCGCAGCGCGGTGGCCATCTCGATGGACGAGGTGCCCGCGGCGCACCGGGAGACGGTCCTCGAGCATGCCCGGGCTTATTTTTCGCACCCGAGCGCGACGCGCGCGCGACGCGCCCCGGCGCGCTACCGGCTGGCGATCCTTCGGGACCGGCACGATCCGACGGCGCCGTCGGACGAGAAGGCCCTCGACCGCTTCTGCGAGGCCGCCGAACGGCTGCGCATCTCGGCCGAGATCATCGACGAGGACGACTACGGCGAGCTGGCGGAGTTCGACGCGCTCTTCATCCGCCAGACGACGGCCGTGAACAACATCACGTACCGCTTCGCGCGCCGCGCCGAGGCGGAGGGGCTGGTGGTGATCGACGATCCCGACTCGATCGTGAAGTGCACCAACAAGGTCTTCCTCGCGGAGCTGCTTGCGCGCCACGACGTGCCGATGCCGCGCACCTGCATCCTGCACCGAGACAACGTGGACGAGGTCCGCCGGCAGCTCGGCCTGCCGATGGTGCTCAAGCAGCCGGACTCGTCGTTCTCCCTTGGCGTGGTCCGGGTGGACGACGAGGCGGCCTACGCCGAGCAGGTCCGGCGGCTGCTGACGACCTCGGACTTGCTGATCGCGCAGGAGTTTTTGCGGACGGACTTCGACTGGCGGATCGGTGTGCTGGACCGGCGGCCCCTCTTCGCGTGCCAGTACTTCATGGCGCGCAACCACTGGCAGGTGTACCATCACCACGGCAACGGCGAGCCGGCGTACGGCCCGTACAAGACCCTGCCGGTGGAACTGGCGCCGCGGCGCGTGGTGCAGACGGCCGTCCGCGCCGCCAACCTCATCGGCAACGGCTTCTACGGCGTCGACCTGAAGGTGGTCGGCGGGCGGCCCCACGTCATCGAGATCAACGACAACCCGAGCGTGGAGTACGATTGCGAGGACCGCGTCCTGCGCGAGGGCCTCTACGACCGCGTGATGGAGGTCTTCCTGAAGCGGCTCGACCAGCGCCGCGAGGGCCGCGTCGAGGACTGAGCCCTCAGCGCACCGTCGCGCCGGGCGGAAGGTCGCCGTCCACCGTCAGCACGCGCAGCTCCGGGCCCGCCGAGGCGGCCAGCAGCATTCCCCGGGACTCGACGCCGCGGATCTTCGCCGGCGCCAGGTTCGCCACCACGACGATCGTGCGGCCGACCAGCGCGTTGGGCGCGTAGTGCTTCGCAATGCCCGCGACGACCTGCCTGCGCTCGTCGCCAAGGTCGATCTGGAGCTTCAACAGCTTGTCCGTCCCCGGCACCGGCTCGGCCGCCAGCACGCGGGCGGTGCGCAGCCGGACACGGGCGAATTCGTCGAGGGTGATCTCCGCCGGCGCGGCCGTCTCCGCCGCGGGCGGGACGGCCGACGGCGGCGGGGCGGCCTCCGCGGCGGCCTCGATGCGCGGAAAGAGGGCGGCCGGCGGCCCGACGGCCGCGCCCTCCGGCAGTACGCCCCAGCGACGCAGCTCGTCGGCCGATGGGTCGGGCGAGGGGCATCCGAGCGCTCGACGCAGGTCCCCCATCCGGCCCGGCGCCACGGGGTGCAGCAGCGAGGCGGCAACGCGCAGCGATTCGGCGGCGGTGTACAGCACCGCGCGCAGCGGGGCCGGGTCGGCGGACTTCGCCAGCGTCCACGGCGCGCGGACCTCGAGGTAGCGGTTAATGCCCCGGACGGCGGCGATGACCTCGGCGACGGCGCGGTCGAGCTCGAAGGTGGACAACGCCCGCTCCATCGCGCCGACGGCTCGCTGGGCGCCGCCCCAGACCTCGGCCTCCGCGCCGCCGGCGGGCTCGGGGGGAGGCGCCGGCAGGCGGCCGCCGAGGTAGCGCCCGATCATCGCGAACAGGCGGTTGGCGAGGTTGCCGAGGTCGTTGGCGAGATCGCTATTGTACCTCCGCACGAACGCCGCCTCGCTGAACGAGGCGTCCTGTCCGAGCGCCATCTCCGCGATCAGGAAGTAGCGGAACGCGTCCGGCCCATGGCGTCCGATCAGGCTCATCGGGTCCACGACGTTGCCCAGCGACTTGCTCATCTTCGTGTCGCCCATCAGCCACCAGCCGTGCGCGAAAACCGTCCGAGGCATCGGCAGGCCGAGGGCCTTGAGCATCGTCGGCCAGTAGACGGTGTGCGTGGTGAGGATGTCCTTGCCGATCAACTGCACCGTCGCAGGCCACCAGGACGAGAAGCGGTCCTCGTCCCGCCGGTAGCCGATCGCGGTCAGGTAGTTCAGAAGGGCGTCGAACCAGACGTAGCAGACGTAGTCGTGGTCGAACGGCAACTCGATGCCCCACTCGAGGCGGCTCTTCGGCCGCGAGATGCACAGGTCGCCCAGCGGGCGGGTGCGGAGGAAGCCGAGCGTCTCGTTGCGACGCGTCTCGGGCCGGATGAAGTCGGGGTGCGACTCGATGTGCTCGATCAGCCAGTCCTGGTACGCGCTCATCCGGAAAAAGTAGTTGGACTCCCGGATGCGGACGATGTTCGGCAGGTCGGCCGGCGAGCCGCCCTCGGGGACGCGGAGGTCGCGCTCGGTGACGAAGGTCTCGCTGGCGACGTCGTACCAGCCGTCGTACTCGGCCCGGTAAATCTCGCCGCGGTCGTACAGCTCCTGCAGCACCTCCTGCACGACGTCGGCATGCCGCGGCTCGGTGGTCCGGATGAAGTCGTCGTGGGTGATGCCCAGCGTCCGCCACAGCTCCTGGAAGCGCACGACGGTGCGGTCCGCGTGTTCGCGCGGCGGGATGCCGGCCGCCCGGGCGGCCTGCTGGACCTTCTGGCCGTGCTCGTCGGTGCCGGTCAGGAACCACGCCGGCACGCCGAAGGTCCGGTGCGCCCGGGCGAGGACGTCGGCCAGGACCGTCGTGTAGGCGTGCCCGATGTGGGGCCGGTCGTTGACATAGTAGATCGGGGTCGTGACGTAGAACCGCTTCATCGCTCACGCCTCCCCAGGGAACCGGCATGCGCCCACAGCGCGGCGAGCCCCTCCGCGAGGGAGACGGAGGGCTCGTAGCCGAGCAGCTCCCGGGCCGCCGAGATGTCCGCCACCGAGTCGCGCACGTCGCCCGGCCGCGGCGGGCCGAACTCCGGCCGCACGCCGCACCCCGCCGCCGCCGCCAGCGCGTCGAGCAGCTCGATCAGCGACGTCCGCCGCCCGGTGCCGACGTTGACCGTCTCGCCGCGGCCGACGCGAGGCGAGCGCATCGCCGCAAGGTTCGCCCCCACCACGTCGCGGACGAATACGAAGTCGCGCGTCTGCCGTCCGTCGCCGAACACCCGCGGCGCCTCGCCGCGCCGCATCGCCTCCACAAACCGCGAGATCACACCTGAGTAGGGCGACGAAGGGTCCTGCCGCGGGCCGTATACGTTGAAGTACCGCAGCGAGACCGTCTCCAGCCCGTAGAGCCGCGCGTGAACGGCCAGCACGTGCTCGGCGGCCAGCTTCGCGGCCGCGTACGGCGACTCCGGCGCCGGCCTCATGTCCTCGCGCTTCGGCAGCTCCGGCGCGTTGCCGTACACCGCCGCCGTGCTGGCGAACACGACGCGACGCACGCCAGCCGCCCGCGCCGCCTCGAGCACGTTCACCGTTCCCATCACGTTGATCTCGTAATTCTCCCGCGGCCGCTCGACGGATTCGGCCACGGACACCAGCGCGGCCTCGTGGAAGACGCCCGCGACGCCCGCCATCGCCGGCGCCAGTTGGTCGGGATGGCGCACGTCGCCGAGGATCAGCTCGACGCGGCCGCGCGCGGCCGCGAGGTTCTCGGCCCGGCCGCTCGAGAGGTTGTCGAACACGCGGACCTCGTGGCCCTCGGCGGCCAGCGCCTCGACCAGGTGCGAGCCGATGAAGCCGCAGCCCCCGGTCACCAGATACGCGGAAGATGTCGTCATGCTTCGACCGGCCGTTCCCTCTGGGGGGCGGCCGGCGGGGCCAGCATACGGAATCCGGGCGCGCCGAGCGAACCGGCCGACGTCAGGGCGATGCCAGCCGCCCGGGCAGGTGTCGCTGCAGCAGTTCGAGCATGCGGCGGTCCAACCGGTGGCCGCGCCATTCCTCGTAGCGCACGTCGGCGCGTCCGCTGTCGAGGATCCCGAACGTTCCGCGAAAATTCCACATCGCCCAGCCAATACCCTCCCTGTGCCAGAGCCTCAGCCAATCGCCGAGCCAGGCCAACGCCACCTCATGCGGGGTCTTGTTGTAGCAGCCGAATTCGCCGACGAAGATCCTTCCACCCCGGGCCCGATAGTCTAGCCACGGTTTCAGATACTCCCGCAACGGCGCGTCCGGCTCGACGCCGGGCTGCGGCAGGATGTGCCCCTCAGCCGAGACGCGCCAGACGGCCTGCGTCGCCCCCCACCGCGGATCGGCCCCAAAGGCGCGCGGGGGGTCGCCGGGCCACCAGAGCCCGATCTCGCGGAAGATCGCCCAATCGCCTTCGACGGCGCGCAGCGCGATGCGGGAGGCGGGCCGTTCCAGCCGGACCCGCCACACCACCCCCGAGGGCGAGGCGTGGATCGGCCACCGCGGCTCCGAGGGATCGCGGTGCCAGTCGTTCGTCTCGGCGGCGGGCCGGATCGCCCGGCGGGCGATCTCGACGCCGTCCGCCTCGGCCGCCAGCGTCATCGAGCCGGACATCCGCCGCAGGTCGAGCCAGACCTCCGCCCCGGCAGGGAACGAACCCTCCAGTACCAGCGGGGACTGGTACTCTTTCTTCGTCGGTCCGTACAGGTAGCCGACGATTCCCAGCATCGGCCAGGCGGGCGTCGGCCACTGATCGGACCCCTTCACCCACCCCGCCCGGTAGTGCGAGACCGTGCCGGGATGGTATCCGCGTGTCGCCAAAATGACGTTCGGCCGCGCCAGAAACTCCTCCAGGGGAGCCCGGCCCGCCTCGTGGCCATCCACCATGACGGGCCGGTCGGGGTCGATCGCATGGATCGCGTCGATCGCCGCGAGATGGACCTTCAGGTACGCCTCCCGCGTGCATCGCGCCGGCTCGTTAAGCAGGTTGAAGCTCAGCTCGCTCCCGGGGATGCCCCGATACCGACGCGCAAACATCGTCCAGTGGGCGACGAACGCCGCCTGTACCTCCGGGTCGGTCCACAGGTCGCGCGGCTCAGCCGGTGGATTGATGCAGAACCCCGGCGCGCGATGGAGGTTGATGCAGACGTGCACGCCGTGCCGCCGGCCGTAGTCGACCGCCTGGTCAATCTCCCGCAACACTTCCTCGCGGAAGTTGGTGGAGAGGATGTCCGGCGCGTAACATCGGTAGTCCATCGGAAGCCGCACGAAGTTGAAGCCCAGCTCGCAGATCCACCGAAAATCGTCCTCGACGAAGGGGCGTTGATTGCGGGCGGTGAATTTCTCGAGCAAGTTGAATCCGTGCCACCGCGAGGGATCGGGCGCTCCCCCCGCGACGGCGGCGGCCGTCACAACGGCCGACATTCCGACGAGGCGGCGCAACGGAGCGGCGCGCGGGGTGCCGACAACTGCGATCATCGCGGACCTCCTTGAAACAAGCGGCGCATCGGGCGGCATTTTGGCCCGGAGCGGGACGGCCGGCAACCGCGAGGACCCGCTTCCTCGGCCGCCGACGGAATCCGCGGACCGGCGTCCGCGGAGGATTGCGCGTCCGACCCAACGCGCCTACCGCGACGGGCAGGGCTTGGCGGCGTCGCCGCCATTGGACCGCTGGGCGCAACGGTCGCACCCGCCGCATTCGACGGCCGGGTCGGGACTCCGCTGGCGTCGAGAGCGCCCAACCGCGCTAGTCGAAAGCTCCACCACGAGCGCGTCCTCCGGCGGGCTCCTTACACCGCCGTCGGCGGAGGACGAGGCGTGCCTCCGAGTGGGCAACGTGCCGTTCGGGTTCTCCCTGCGGATCCGACTGCTCGTCGCGTACCACTCCGCGGAGGTGTGCCCCGGGCCCAAGATCCTCTGCGGCGCATGGATCTAGCCGGACGGGGCCCCGGACAAGTCGGAGTTCTACGCGCAGCTTGGTTTCGACGTAGGCCTGAGGTTCGGGCCGGTCCTGCTGCGCTGGCCGGAGCTGTCGCAGAGACTGGATTTCTGCTCGAGGACCACGGCCTGGAGCCGCGGTCCGCCTCCGGGCCGCTTCCACCTTACTTCGACGCAGCGGGCGACGATTCCTCGAACTTGAGCGCGGCCGAGTTGATGCAGTACCGCAGGCCGGTCGGGCGAGGACCGTCGGGAAAGACGTGCCCGAGATGCGCGTCGCAACGGACGCAGCGAACCTCCGTGCGCACCATGCCGTGGCTGCGATCCATCAGCTCGCGGAGATTGGCCCGGTGAACGGGCTGGAAGAAACTCGGCCACCCAGTGCCGGACTCGAACTTGTCGACCGAGCGAAACAACGCCAACCCGCAGCAGACGCAGCGGTAGAGTCCGCGCCCCTTGTGCCGGTAGAGCTCGCCCGCGAAGGCGCATTCGGTTCCGCCCTGTCGGGTGACCCGGTACTGTTCGGGCGTGAGCTGACGACGCCACTCCTCGTCGGTGTGCACGATCCGCGGCGCGCGGACGATGGCGTTGGACTCCACGAGATAGACCTCAACCTCCTCGGCGGCGTTGGTCATGGCGGCCTCCACGCGGGCGGCGGCCAGGATAGAGGCCAGCACCGCCGCAACGGACATTGCCTTCATCGTGGTCTCTCCAGCCTTGGACGGCCGAACGACCGGTCCGACGGGTCACTCTACGCCCGGCATCTCGGCTCCGCCAGCGCCGGCGTCGCGCACGTCCCAGGGATCGACGATCCGCAGCGCGGGGATGCGCTCCCGCAGGGCGCGTTCCTCGCGGACCTCGAAAAGCAGTTTGAGGTTCGGGCCGGCGTCCATCGTCGCCCACACCGCGACCCCCTCGCGCCGGAGGGCCGCGACCTCGGCCAATGCCCGGAGGGTGGCCCCCGTCCAGTAGATCACCGGCGGCCGGGCCGCGATCATCGTGGCGTGCATGGCCAAGGCATTGCCTTCGGCGGCCGTGCCCAGGCGCTCGAGGTCGCGCGCGCGAAGCGCGGCGAGGACCTCCCGCAGGTCGGCGGCGACCGTCGCCGGCCATGCGGCGTACAGCGGCGAGGTCCGCCCGCAGCGCCGCATCGCCTCTCTCGATCCGACCGCTTTGGCGCCGCGGCGCACCATCCACAGGCCCACCCGAAGCCCGGGCCATGTCGCGGACAGGGGCTCGGCACGACTGTCCAGGCCGTCCGAGCGGCGGCCGCGGCGCCACCGGACAAACCCCAGCGCGATCGAGCGGGCGGCGCTGCCGCTGCCAAGCCGGGCCAGCACCGACAATTCGCCGGGCGCCAGTCTCCAGCCGAACAGCATGTCAAGGGCTATCGCGATGGAGGCGTACGCCGAGGCCGACGACGCGACGCCGGCGGCCGTCGGAACGGTGTTGCGCGACTCGACTTCAAAGGCCGGGCATTCCGGCCCCCGAAACAGGTCCAGGTACGCTCGCAACCGCGTACACGCCGGATCGTTCGCCGCAAGGCACCGCCCGTTCATCCGGAAACGGTCGCGGTCCGAGGGGCGGATCGACGTCCACGTGCCCAGCGGACCGAGCGAGAGGGAAAGGCTGTCCGTGTTCGGCAGGTTTAGAACCTCGTCGCGCTTGCCCCAGTACTTGACCAGCGCGACGTTGGCCGGCGCGTAGGCCGCGCCCACCGCCCGCGCCGGCGGGCGCCCCCACTGGCGGCCCAGGACGGCGGTGACCGCGCGCCGCCGCGCATCGGGGAGGACTGCGCGTCGGCTCACGGCCCTCCCTCCACCACCAGGCCCGATGCCGTCCCCTCCGCAGCGATGAGCCGGCCGGCCGGAGGCGCGCACGCGCACCGTCCGATGGCGACCACGCAGTCGCCGAGGCCGGACCCTGAGATTTTCGCCCCGTGCACGCCGGGTTGGGCGCGGAGCCAGTCCGCGATCGCGCGCAGTTCCGGCGTCTCCAACTCCAGCGCCGCCATCAGCGCATGCCCGGCGTTCATCCAGCGCCCGAGCCCTGCAAGGTCGCCGCCCAAGAGCGCGGCCGCCCCCTCCATCGCGGCAGCTCCCATCGCCGAAAACACCGCCTCGCAGAATGCCGGCGCGGCCCGGCACAGCAGGCCCACCCGGGCCACGACCTCGGGCGTCGAACGCTTGTACCCGCAGTACACCAGCGTCAACGGGGGGACGGCGCCGAGCGGCCGGACCTCGACCGGGTCGGCCCGGTATTGAACCGCACCGCCCCAGATGCTGGCGGCGGCGTCGGCGCCCGAGCCCGTGCCCTGCACCGCGCGAATGGCGGCCAGCGCGGCGGCATGCACGTCGTGGGGCGCGGGCGCACGCCCCGCGAGCGCATGCAGCGCCCCGATCGTCGCTACCGTCACGGCGGCGGAGGACCCCAGGCCGACATCCGAGGGGATGTCGGAACGGATCGAGAGGGCGCAACCTCCGTCGAACACCTCCGAGGCCGCCGCCGTGGCTGCCATCGCGAACCTCAGCGGACCCGTCCACGGCGGCCGCAGTTCCTCGCGCGACAGCGAGACGCTGCCGAACGGCGATTCGACGCCGACGCGCCGGTCGGGGCGCGGCCGGGCCTCGACCGTTAGGCGCGGCTCCACCGCCGCAACGACGGCCGGCCGGCCGCGGAGCACGGCGTGCTCCCCCAGTAGCATCACGCTACCCGGCGCGGATGCGCGAACCATGGCGCAAGGTATACCACAGCCCGCCCGACCGGGCCGATCCGTGGGCATGGCCCGCCGCGACGGGTATACTTTGGCCATGGGTCTTCGATTCTGCGTGCTGGGCAGCAGCAGCGCCGGCAACGCCACCTGGGTGGCCTCGGACACGACCGCGATCCTGGTGGACGCGGGCTTCAGCGCCCGGACGCTTCAGGCCCGCCTGGCCGCCATCGACGCCGACGCTTCGGCCCTGGCGGCGGTGGTGCTCAGCCACGAGCACGCCGATCACACCGCGGGACTGCCGCGTCTGCAGCGGCAGTACGGCGTGGAGATTTTCGCCAACGAAGGGACGCGCGAGGGGGTCGAACGGGATCCGGCGTTCGAGGGCCTCCGCTGGCGGATGTTCGTCACAGGTCAGCCCTTCGTCATCGGCGACCTGCGGATCCACCCCTTCGCGGTGCCGCACGACGCGTATGACCCGGTCGGCTTCCTGATCGAGCACGACGGAGCGACGATCGGCATCGTCACGGACCTCGGAACGCCGACTTCGCTGGTGTGCGAGCGGCTGCGGCCGTGCCGCGCGATCGTCCTCGAGTTCAACCACGAGGAGCGGATGCTGCTCGACTCGTCACGTCCGTGGCCGGTGAAGCAACGGATCCGGAGCCGCCAGGGGCACCTATCCAACCGCGACGCCTCGAGCCTGCTGGCCGAGGCGGCTGGCGAGGCGCTGTCGGACGTGTTTCTGGCGCACCTCTCGGTGGAGTGCAACGACCCGGCGATGGCCGCGCAGTGGGCCGAGGAGAGCCTTCGGATGGCCGGACGGGCGGGGGTACGCGTCCGCCTGACCCATCCCGACCGTCCCTCGGAAATATGGCCTTGCGCCTGAAAGGCGGCCGCGCCGGCCGGACGCGCCGTCGGGCCGGCGCACTGGTGGGGATCGTTCTGGCGGCGCTGCCCTGCGGTTGCGCGCCCCCGCGGCCCGGCTGGGTGCGGATCCCCGCCGGCACTTACGAGATCGGAAGCCGGCTCGCCCCGCGGGATAACCCGCCCCGGCTCGTCAAGCTGGCTGCGTTCGACCTGGGGCGGCACGAGGTGACGGTGAGGGACTTTGCCGAATATCTCAACGCCACCGGCCGCTCGCCCGCGGCCCAGCCGCACCCCGACCTGCGGCGTCGCGGCACGGCGTGGGTGCCGGCCGCGGGACGGGCGCGCAAGCCGATCACGACCATCCGCCACGACGAGGCGGTTGTTTACTGCCAATGGCTGTCGATTCGTACGGGCCGGCGTTGCCGCCTGCCGACGATCGAGGAGTGGGAGGTGGCCGCTCGCGGAGGAATCCGGGGCGCGCCCTGGCCGTGGGGATGGGGGTCGCCGAAGGGCCGCATGGCCTGGAACCTGGACGCCGCGGCGAAGGTAGGCCGCTTTCCGCCGAACCCGTTTGGCCTGTTCGACATGGCGGGCAACGTCTGGGAGTGGTGCGCGGCCGACCGGGGCGGCGAGCTTCCCGCCCGCGGCGGCGCTTGGTCCGAGCGCGATCCCGCGATCTGCGAGGTCCAGCGGATCGCCCGGTTCAGGGCCGATTACATGGACGCGGACGTCGGATTCCGGGTCGCCGCCGACGCGGAGGCGGCGGCGGACGGCCCGTCCGTCGGCAACAGTGACGGATGGAGGAGCGGCAGAAACTCCTTCAACCGATCGAGGTAGGAATCCGACGAGGGATCGCGGCGGCCGGCCACGGCGATGTAGGCCCAGCGATGCGCGACGCCGCGGACGACGCGGTCCCACGCCAGCCAGAACATCCGCGTCAAATGCCGGGGCGTCTCGCGGCCCTGGCCGACAAACCAGAAGGCGTAGAAGCCGAACACCTCGCCGCCGTCGAGGAAGGCCTCCTGTTTCCGCTGGGTGAGGAAGACCTGCACCTGGAGGTCCGGCCGCCCCGGTATCGGCACCGCGACGACCTCGCCGCGGGCGAGGTGAAACCCCTGTCCCACGAGGCAGCGTTCGGGCCGGTGGATGCTCTCGCGTTCACGGCCGCTGAGCACGATCGAGACCTGGAGCGACTCGCCGAGGTCGTTCTGATAGATCGCCTTGACGAACTGCGTGTCCTTTGGAAGCTGTTCGTACTCCTCCAGCGTCATCGTATGCAGCGGCCCCCGGCAGGCCGGACATGGCGCGTCGCGGGAGGGGAGTTCGTCCACGTGGAATTCGCGTTTGCACTCCGGGTTGTGGCAGAACCGCAGTTCCCGGCCGGTCCACCGGCCCAGCCGTTCGGGCAGCGCCATGCGCACGCCGGCCTGGTCGGAGAGCGACACATCCACGAAGGCATGGAGCGCCCACGCGGTCACCGCCATCAGCACGACCACCGGCACCGCGGCCGCCGACCGCTTCATCCGCCCCACGTCCCGGCCGCCGGCGCCGGGGAAAACCAGCGCGCCCGCACGCCCCGCCACCAGGCGCGCCAGTCGTTGTTCAGCGCCCGCCCCAGCGAAACCATCAGCAGGATCGCAACGATGAACACTACGTAGCCCGAGTACTCGTGGATCAGGCCTACCGCGACCTTCTCGCCGAAGGCTTCGGCGATCAGACCGATGCCGACGATCCGCACGACGTTGCCGGCGATCGCCAGCGGGATGCTCGACAGAAACAGCAGCCATTTTTTTAGCAGCGTTTTCTGCGTCGCATACGCATAGACGGCCGTCAGCGCCGTCATCGCCAGCAGCGAACGAAGGCCGCTGCAGGGGTTGGCCACGTCCACCCCCCACCGCTCCGTTCCCATCGGCGAAAACGAGCGGATCGCCGAGCCGGACTGGACCACGTCGATGCCGAGGCCGTGGAGGATCGTGACCGAGGCCGACGTCGCGAACATCCGCAGCGGGAAGGCGATCACGTCCAGGAAGTTCATCGGGATGCAGAAGATGAGGTACGCCACGGGGAAGACCAGGTGGCGAGCGAAGTCCCACCCGTAGAAGTAGTAAGGTAAGGCCCACAGCAGAAGGATCAGCGCCATCAGCGAGACGCGGGTCTGCTGCATCTTCGCGCCGACCCAGTGCATCGCGAACCCCAGCGCGATCAGCGCCAGCCCCGACACCGCCACCGATTTGCGCGCAGACATCAACTCGTCGCGCTTGTGCCAAAGCGCCCACAGGCTGACGAAGGGAATCAGGAAACCGTGCGAGTAATCGGCCCCGCCGAACGAGATCTTGTCCTGCCAGCGGGCGTACATCCACAAAAACGCCGAGCGGCCGCCGGCGTCGCTCACGGTGTTGCCGAGGAAATGGAAAAGGCCGAACAGGCCCGCGGCGATCGCGGCGGCGACGGCCACCGCCGCCCACTCGTGCGGCTCGAGGGCCATCAGGCGCCACCGGTCGCTCACCACCCTGACCCGGGGGGTCGCCACCTGTGTTCCGTTCATGGCAGTTCCACCATCGCTTCGAACCCACGCAAGCCTACACACGTCCTGGGCCTCGTCAACTTCTCGCGCCCCCTTTCTTCGTCCGGCACGCCATGGACGCCGCGGCCGCGCCTTCCTCGGATGCGCCTTGCGGCTCCTTGCCCGGATCGCGCCATGCCTTCGACGCGGAACGCGACCTGTTCGCAAGGGAACACCGAAAATGTCCAAGGATTGGAATGCGCCGGGGCAAAACTGTCCAAGGGTTGGAAACGCTGCGAATGCCACGGCCGGCGGCACGGGCCGGGGTGGGCGCCGCGTCAGGGAAACGCAACGCGCCAGGCGTCCATCGAGGCCTTGAGGTTGTCCTGTGAGTTGCCCTTGACGCCGTACAACTGAAGGCAGACGGGGCCGTTGTAGCCGCGCGCAAGCAGCGACCGCACCAGATCGGCCCAGTCGTACTCGCCCCGGTCAAGGGGTTGGATCAGTGCCGCCCAGCTCTTGTCGCCCCCCGTCGACGCGCCGTTGATGGTGACGCAGTACAGCCACGGCATGGCCGCCTCCAGACGCTGCTCCAGGTCTCGGCCATCCACCCGCAGCCAGTGGCAAAGGTTAAAGGTCACCCCGAGGTTCGGCCGATTGGCCTTCCGCGCCAGACGCACGGCGTCCTCAACGCGCTCGACCCAGTAGCCGGTGTGGGGATAAAGCGCAACGCGTAGGCCGGCGGCGGCCGCGCGGTCGGCCAGATCCTCCAACGCCGGTACGGCCACCGCGTCCCCGGCGTCGGACGAACGTGGGAAGTCAGAACTTTGCACCGTGAGCCAGATGAGCGTCGGAAACCCCTTGAGCGCGGCGATGGCCGCCTCGATGCGTGGATCGGGGGAGAATCCTTCGCGGTCCAGCCGCGCCCCCCCAGCAGAGCGCAACGAACCGCAGCTTCATCCGGTCGCCCAGCTCCGCGACGCGGCGGATGGGGTCGGGCTCGGTCAGCGTCCAGGTGAAGCCGCCATACCCCAGTCGGCGGACCGGGTCGAGCTGTTCCTCCTCCGTCATCCCGCGTCCGCGAAATCCGGTGTCCATCGCCGCCAGGTCGGGCCCCGCCGCCGCGCGCAACGCAATGCCCAACCCAACCGCGCGCACTTCCGCCGGCATCCGATTCATTCCTTGACACCCCGGCCCCGCCGGCCCGGCTCGACGGCGTGACGTTAACCGCGGGCGGCAAAAGAATGCAAGAGCACCATGGAGGATACGTTATGAACCATGTTTCACCGGCCGGTTCCACCGTACCACGGCGAACCTTTCTCAAGACCGCCGCCTCGGCCACCACGTGGGCGGGGATTCAAGTGGTGACGCAGCCCCAGCGTGTGTTTGGCGCCAACGAGAAGGTGCGCGTGGCCGTGCTTGGCGTGCGCGGCCGCGGATGGGACCTCGTCCAGGGGTTCTGGAAGTTGCCGGATGCCGAAGTCGCGGCCCTCTGCGACGTGGACCGGAAGGTCCTGACCGATCGGGCGGCCCAATTCGAGAAGGCCCGCAACGTCAAACCCTCGACGTTCTCCGACCCGCGCAAGGTGATGGAGGACAAATCCATCGACGCGGTGGCGATCGCCACGCCGAACCACTGGCATTCGCTGCTCGGCATCTGGGCATGCCAGGCCGGCAAGGACGTGTACGTCGAGAAGCCGATGTCGCACCGGTGGTTCGAGGGCCGCCAGCTCGTCGAGGCCGCCAGAAAATACAAGCGAATCGTCATGCACGGCTCCCAAAGCCGCTGCAGCCCGGCCCTGAAGGAGGCCGTGCAGAAGATGCGTGAGGGGCTCATCGGCGAGCTCTACCTGGCGCGCGGTCTTTGTTACAAGCGGCGGAAGAGCATTGGAAAAACCCTACCTTCGCCGGTGCCGGAGGGGGTGGACTACGACCTGTGGACCGGCCCCGCTCCTTTGAAGCCGTTCACCCAGAACCGGTTTCACTACAACTGGCACTGGTTCTGGGATTATGGGGACGGCGATTTCGGCAACCAGGGGGTCCATCAGCTCGACATCGCCCGCTGGGGGCTCGGCGTGACCTACCCCAACCGCGTCGCCGCCATCGGCGGCAAGGCGATGTTCGACGACGACCAGGAAACCCCAAACGTGCTGAACGTCGCGTACGAGTTCTCGATGCCCGACGGCAAGAAACGGCTGCTCGTGTTCGAGGTGAGGCACTGGCTCACCAACCACGAGGCCGGCATCGGAACGCCGTTGTTCGGCGAGGATGACATCCCGGCCGTGGTCGGCGCGGCCGCCCCCACGCCCCCGCCGGCTGCCGGCGGAAAGGAGAAGAGGAAGGGGCCGCCATGGACCAACGTGATCGGCAACCTCTTCTACGGGTCCGACGGCTACCTCGCCATCAACGGCTACACCACGTACAAGTCGTGGCTCGGCGAGAACCACGAACCGGGCCCGGAGGGCAGGAAGGGCGGCGACTACCTCGGCAACTTCATCGCCGCGGTGCGCAGTCGGCGGCCGGAGGACGTCGACGCCCCAGTAGAAGAGGGCCATATCTCGTGCACCCTCCTCCATCTG
>CAKZPT010000097.1 GCA_937139365.1 uncultured bacterium
GCCGACCCAGCCGGTCCGGCGCCCGGCCGACGTGCCGTCGAACGAGCCGCAGGCCCGTGGCCAGCGCCAGGGCCGTCAGCGCCACGCGCCACGGCGCCAGGTTGAAGGTCCAGTGGAGGTCGTTCATGCCCGACCTCCCCGCCCCGGCGCATACTCGCCGGCCAGCAGGGCGCTCTCCGCCAGCAACGCAAGCATCGCCAGCGTCGCCAGCAACGGCCAAAGTTCCCCGCGCACGCCCTCCTCCGGCCCCGCGCGCCCAAGGTCGCCGGCCACGCGAACGCGCAAGGGCCGCATCAATACCTCCACGCGGGCCGGCTCCAAGTACCCGAGGTCGTCCTCCTCCGGTGGCCGGTTGAGGGCCAGAAGCCGGCGTCCGCTGCGAAAGAGGCCGGCGCGCAGACCAGGGACGGCCGAGGGAAGCCCTTCGATCGTCTCCCACGATGCCCCGGGCCGGTCATCGGTCCACCGGCCGCAAAGCCCCATCGCGGCCTCGCCGAGGCGGCGCGACCCTTCTTCGAGCATTCGCTGGATCATCGGTACCCAGACCCAGCCGTCGCCGAGGGTGGACCAGTCGGGACGCGGCAGCGTGGACAGGTCGTAGCGCCGGCCGCGCCCGTCGGCGCGGGCGGAGAGCAGCGGGCGGCCATCGGAGAACATCGCCAGCGGTTCCCGCTCCGTGGGGTCTGCTGCGGGAAGGGCCCGGCGGAACACTTCGAGCCGGTCGAGGGGAAGACTTCGACCGTCCAGCGCGCGGGCCAGGGGGCCGGCGTCCTCCTCCCAAAGGCCCGGCCGCCACGGTTCTCCGGGGGCATCTTCCACGCCACCCGAGCCGGCGACGGCGGTGGGCGGCGGCAGGACGAGCGCCACGGCGCCATCGCGGACGGCCTGCTCCAGCGCTGCGGCGGCCTCATCGGGGAGTTCGCCGGCCTGAATGCCCACGAAAGCCGCGGGCGTCGCAAGGGCGCGGGCCAACCTTGCGGGGGGCGCGCCGATGATTTCCACCCGGCCATCGCGTAACGGATCCAGAGCGAGCCGGAGGCGGCGCAAGCATTCGGGATCCTCGACGGCCAGCACCGCCCGAACCTGCGACGGCATCGCGGCGGCGAAATACGCGCGGTTGTCGGCGGGGTTGGAATCCGGCGGCAGTTCGACGGCCCCCCAGAACTGGTCGGCGCCCTCGGGCCAGTCTAGCGCCCGCAGGGCCGTCGCCATCGGGCCGTCGAGCGTCATCTCGAACTGGGCGCGGGCGCCGAGGGCGTTCCAGACGACGGGCACCGGGGCGGCCGCACGCGTGTCGTTGTGGCGAAACTCGACGGCGATCTCCAGTCGCGCCCGTCCGGCGCCGGCCATCCGGCGCGCCTCCCGGAGGCGGACGGAACGGTTTCCCGCCGAGGGACCGGCAAGCGAGAGCACGCGGACGGCAAGGTCCTGGGGCAGCGCCGCAAGCGCCGCGACGGCCTCGCGCCACCGCACCGCCTCCGGCGCCCACGAGGAGGCCTGCAGGTCGCTGGCCAGCCAGATTTCGGCGCGGCCCGGCCGCTCGCGGGCGAGGGTCTCGGCGGCGGCCAGCAGCAGCGCGGGGATGTCGGCGGCGGTGTCGGTGGGCCCGACGTCATCCATGCGCGCCAGCCCGGCCAGGTCGCCCACCGGACGGGACCGCATCGTCGCGCTGTCGAGCAGCAGGTACCTCGTGGATCGCCATTTGCCCTCTCGCGGCGCTCCGGCCAAAAGCTCCAGCGCGAATTCGCGTCGCGATCGGTCGCCGTCACCGACGGCCGCCTCCATGCTCGCGGACCGGTCGAGGGCGATCACGACCAGGTCCGGCGCGCCGGCCAGCGTGGCGCCGAACCAGCCGCCCAGCAGCGGCCGGACCAGCAACAGGAGCCATGCGGTCAGCGCGGCGAACCGGCAGGCGAGGACCAGCCAGTGTCGGAGCCGCGAGCGCCGCGAGGAGCTGCGCGTGGCCGCGGCCAGAAAGGCCGTCGCCGCCCACGCGATCCGGCGGTATCGGAGGCGGTTGAGCAGGTGGATCAAGATGGGCAGTGGGGCGGCCAGCAAGCCCCACAGCAACTCGGGCTGCAGGAACGTCATGGCCGCCGGGCGCCCCCGCCGGCCCGTAGGCGCTTGAGCGCGAAGGCCGCCAGCGCCGCCTCCCAGTCGGCGTCGGCCCGGACGAGCTGGTAGTCCACGTCGAACTCCCGGCACCCGTGCGCCAGCGACGCCAGGTACCGATCGAGCGCCGCCCGGTAGTCCGCCGCAATCGTCGCCGGGTCGGTGACGATCTCGCCCGCCCCCTCCAGGTCGTCGAACCGCATCGGGCGGTCGAAGCCGAACTCGAGTTCCAGCGGATCGAGCAGATGGAAGACCGACACGTCGTGCCGGTGAAACCGCAGGTGTTGAAAGCCGTCGAGCACGTGGGGCACGTCGGCGAGGCAGTCGGAAAAGAGGACAACCAGCGCCCGCCTCCGCGCCTTTTCGGCCCACACGTGGAGGGTATCCAACAGCGTGGTCCCGCCCGAGGGTCGCGCGGCGGCGAGGGCATCGAGGATGAGCCCGAGGTGCGCCGGCGAGCGCCGCGGCGGCAGCTCGACCGTCCCTCCGCCGCCGAACAGCACCAGGCCGGCCGCGTCGCCCTGCTGTACCAACAGCCAGGCGAGGGAGGCGGCGAGGCGGCGCGCCTGGTCGAATCGGCAACCGTGCCGGCTCGTGAACGCCATGGAGGCGCTCGCGTCGACCAACAGCCACGCGCGCAGGTTGGTGTCCGCCTCGAACTCCTTCATGTAGAACCGGTCGGTCCGCGCATAGACTCGCCAGTCCACGTGGCGGATGTCGTCGCCCGGCGCGTACTTGCGGTATTCGGCGAACTCGACGCTGGAGCCGCGGGTGGCGCTGCGGTGGAGGCCGGTCATCGTGCCCAGCATCGGCGAACGGGCCTGCACGGTCAGCCGCGACAGCCGCGCGAGCGCGGCGGGGTCGAGCAGGCCGCGATGGGCGTCGGACGGCATCGCTCAGCCCACGCGGGCCGTCTCGATCAGCCGCCGGATGATCTGGCGGCTGTCGATGCCCTCGGACTCGGCATGGAAGTTGGTCAGGATGCGGTGCTCGAGCACCGGCTGGGCGACCGCGTCCACGTCGTCGGTCTGCACGAGGTAGCTGCCGCGCAGCACGGCGTGCGCCCGCGCGCCGAGGACCAGGTACTGGACCGCGCGCGGCCCGGCGCCCCACTGGACCCAGCGGCGCACCCAGTCCGGCGCCTCGGGCAGCGTCGGGCGCGAGCGGCGCACGAGCGCGACGATGTACTCGAACACGTGGTCCGGCACCGGCACGCGGCGGATCAACCGCTGATACTCCAGGATCTCGGCCCCCGACAGCACCGGCTCCAGCGCCGGCGGGGGGCCGCCGGTCGTCTCCCGCGCGATCCGCAGCTCGTCGGCGGCCGTCGGGTAATCGACGCGAATCAGAAACATGAAGCGGTCGAGCTGCGCCTCGGGCAGCGGGTAGGTGCCCTCCTGCTCGATCGGGTTCTGGGTGGCGAGGACGTGGAAGGGGCTCGGCAGGGCGTGCGCCTCCCCGGCGATGGCCACGCGCTGCTCCTGCATCGCCTGCAGCAGCGCCGACTGGGTGCGGGGGGAGGCGCGGTTGATCTCGTCCGCCATCAGGAGCTGACAGAACACCGGTCCCTCGATGAAGCGGAAGCTGCGCGTGCCGTCGGCAGCGGTCTCCAGCACCTCGGAGCCGAGGATGTCGGCGGGCATCAGGTCCGGGGTGAACTGGATCCGCGCCGCATCGAGGCCCATGACCGTCCCGAGCGTGTGCACAAGCCGCGTCTTGCCCAGGCCGGGAAGCCCCACCAGCAGCGCATGCCCCCCGCAGAGCAGCGCCGTCAGGGCGAGGTCCACGACCCGGTCCTGCCCGATGAAGACGCGCGCGATCTGCTCGCGGGCCTGGGCCAGCCGTGCCTCGAGCGCCTCGATGCGCGGGACAAGATCCGCCTCTGTCATGACAAGTCCTCCGCGCGGCCCTACCTCTACCGGGACAGGGATAGAGGGGGGGGCAGGCATGGGGAAGTCAAGGCAGCGTGAGAACGCCGGGGGGGCGTGCCCCACCCTGCCGCCTCCGCTGCGGCGGCATGGCCTGTCCCCCCCGCAGGACAGGGGGATCTGACGATGGGCAGCGACAGCGACCGGATGACCGGTAGCGGGACGGAAAGCGGCGGGACCAAGAACGCCGGACGGGCCGAGGGGTTGGCGCGCGCGGCGGCCGCGGCCGAGCGCAGGCGGTTCAACGGGGCGGGAATCTCCTCGGCCCGCCAGAGCAGTTCGTGCAGGCGGCCGCCGGACTCGAGCGGTCCGCGGTAGAACCGGTGGCGGAAGTCGAGATGGGAGCCCCCCGCCTCGGGGACGCCGTGGTCCTGCAGGCACAGGGCCACGAAATCGAACTCGAAGGGGACCCCGAACCCCTCGAGCAGCCCGCGGATCCGATCGACCTCGATGTCCGCGAGGACG
>CAKZPT010000098.1 GCA_937139365.1 uncultured bacterium
TGCAGGTGCGCCGGCGACTGCGGAAGCGGACGGCGCGCGGGAATCGGGAGCCGCTGATCCAGCCGAGGGGGATGCACCAGGTCTGGGCGACGGATTTCATGAGCGGCCAACTGGCGGACGGGCGGCGGGTGATCCGGGCGCTGGAAGAACTGCGGGAAGTGCTGGGGCCGCCTGAACGGATCATGACGGACAACGGTCCGGAGTTCACCTCTCGGGCGATGGATCGGTGGGCGCATGCGCGGGACGTGAAGCTGCAGTTTATTGAGCCGGGACGGCCGGTGCAGAATGGGTACATGGAGAGTTTCAACGAGAAGTTTCGGGATGTGAAGGACGCGCGACAATTGACGGAGGAGTACCGCACGGACTACAACCAACAGCGACCGCACAGCGCGCTCGGCAATCTGACGCCGGAAGAATTCATCCGCCGAGTGGCGGGCGCCGCCCCCCATGGGGGGCGGGAGGGAGGGGAATCCGCGACCGGACTCCCGAAGGTTAACCTGGAAACAATGCCGGCTGGACTCTCACCGGACGTGTTCCAGTAAATGGGGGAAGGTCATGGAAAATCCATGCGACCTGTTTACTTCTGCTGCCGGAGGAGATTCATGCGGCACGAAGCGATGGGCCGTTCGTTTTTCTTCGATCGAGCGGCCAAGCCACAGGAACGCTTTGTCCGAGGCCGATCCTCAGGCGCTATTGGCTAGGCCCAGGTTCGGCTCCTCCCGTTCACCGGCTGTCGCCCCGTTCCCACACCGCTTCGCTTGAAGCCCGGTCGGCGGTCCCCGATGATGAGCCCGTGACCCCGTGGCTCTGGGCTCAGGTGTTGGCCGCCTCGTATGCGGCCGGGTCGATCCCCTTCGCCTGGCTGATCGCGAAGGCGAAGGGGGTGGACATCCGTACCGTCGGCAGCGGCAACGTGGGCGCGACGAACGTCGCCCGCTCGATCGGTCCGGTGTGGGGCGTCCTCACCTTCGTGCTCGACGCCGTCAAGGGCGCGGCGCCGGCCCTGGTCGCGCCGGCGGTCGTTCGACAGTGGACCGGCGAGGCGGCGCCGCCGGCCCTCGGCTTGGTCTGCGGCCTGGCGGCGGTCGCTGGCCACACGTGGCCTGTGTTTCTGCGGTTCAAAGGCGGCAAGGGCGTCGCGACGAGCGCCGGCGTTCTTCTCGCGGCCGCCCCCGGCGCGGCCGCCGCCGGTCTTGCGGTGTGGCTGGCCGCAGCATTCGTCTTCCGCTACGTCTCGGTCGCCTCCATCGCAGCGGCCATGGCGACGCCTCTGGCCGCATGGATCTTATACGGGGCGGCGGACCGTGTCCGGCCCGGTCTATTGACGGCCATGGGTGCGTTGATCATCTGGCGGCACCGGTCGAACGTTGAGCGGCTCCTGGCCGGCACCGAACCGCAGATCGGCGGGCGCAAAAGTGGCCCAGCCGGCGTCGTGCGTGGGGATTGAGGCGCGCCATATGGGGAGGGCAGCGATCATCGGCGACGGGGCATGGGGCACCGCCCTGGCCCTTCTCCTGCGCGAGCGCGGCCACCACGTCCGCGTCTGGAGCCCCTTCCCTGACCTGGTCGAGCGCATCGCCGGCAGCGGCCGCAACGAACTCCGACTGCCCGGCGTGCCGTTGCCGTCCGATATCGAGTGGACCGCGGATCCCGCCGCCGCCACCGCCGGCGCCGAACTGGTCGTGTGGGCGGTGCCGTCGCGTTACGCGCCCGATGTCCTGCCGCAGTTTTCGGGGCTCGCCTCCGCGAACGCCCTGTGGGTCAGCGCGACCAAGGGCCTGCATCCGACGCAGAGCTGGCGGATGACCGAGGCGATCGAGCGCCTGCTCGGCAGCGGCCCCGTCGTCGCACTCTCCGGCCCGAGCTTCGCCGAGGAGGTTGCCCGCGGGGCGCCGACGGCCGTTGTCGCCGCCTGCCGCGACGGCCGCCACGCGGAGGCCACCCGCGACTGGTTTGCCAGCCCGCGGTTCCGCGTCTACACGTCCGACGACGTCGTCGGGGTCGAGCTGGGCGGTGTGCTCAAAAACGTCATCGCGATCGCCGCCGGCGCCTGCGACGGCCTCGGCCTGGGAGCCAACGCCAAGGCCGCGCTTGTAACCCGGGGGCTGGCGGAGATTAGCCGGTTGGGAGTCGCGCTGGGCGCCCACCCGGCCACCTTCGCAGGCCTGAGCGGCGTCGGCGACCTGATGCTCACCTGCTATGGGCGCCTCAGCCGCAACCGCGAATTCGGCGAACGTCTGGGCCGTGGAGAGAGCCCCCCGGACATCCTCGCCCGAATGGCGGGCGTCGCGGAGGGCGTGACCAACTGCGCCCACGCCGCCACGCTGGCCCGCGAGATGGGCGTGGACATGCCCATCGCCGAGGCGGTGCGCGATGTCATCGCCGGCGCCCTGACGCCAATGGAGGCAGTCGAACGGCTGATGCAGCGCGACCCCCGCCCCGAGCGAGACCACTGGCCGTCGGCCACTACATAAGGAATCCCACGATGAAACCCCTGACCCTGCTCGTCGTCGCGCTGTCGGCCGCTTTGCTGGCGGCGGCCTGCCGCGGGCCGCGATCCATTCAGACCACGCCGGAGGGCCGGACGGTCTCGGGCCTCATGAACTCGGAGCGCGAGGTGCAGGCCTATATTGCCCGTGCCCTCGATCCGCGCGAATTCGCGATCACCGTGACCCTGGACGAGGACAACGCGCCGCGCTTCATCAACGCCCATCGGCCGCGGCCGGGCCTGCAGGCGGTCGCGCCGCTCGCCGGTCCGCCCCACACGCGCCTATCGCTGGTCGGAGGCCTGATCAACGGGCGCCCCGCCCGCATCTTGGTGGACCCGACCTCGGCGGCCAACTGGACCTCCATCGAACGTGCCCGCGCGTTCGGCCTCTCGCCGCTCGGCCCGCCGCTGGTCTACGGCGTGCCCGAGCACGTCCTCGACTCCATCCGCGGCGCGCTTTCCATCGCCCCGACGCTGCAGGTGGACGTCATGCCCGTGGACGCGGTGCTCTTCTACGCGCGCGCGATGCGCGGCCCCCTCTGGCCACTGAGCCGGTCGGCCGCCGCCCAGGAGGCCGACTTTGTCGTCGGATGGAGTTTTCTGCGCGCCTTCGAGTACGTCCGGTGGGACTTCGCCGCCGCCGTGCTGGTGTTCTCCACCCAGCCCCTCAACCCCGACGCCGCGGAGCACGTACTGGCCCGATTGCCTCTGGAAAAGGGGTACTCCGCGCTGGTGGTGAAGGGCACGCTCGAGGGCAAAACCCGTCCGTTTTTAATCGACCTGGCCGGGGACTTTCAGTTGGCCCTGGACGAGGCGGACATGGCGCCGGTGCGTCAGGTCACCCTGGGCGACGTCGTGCTGCGCGAACTGCGCGCGACGACGCTCAAGGAGCACGGCCTGGGCTTCCCCGGCCTAGCCCGCCTCGGGTTGCGCGCGATCGGGCGGTTCAACGTAACGCTGGACAACCACCGCAACGAACTGTGGATCGAGCCCCCGACGAGGACGGACGCAAGCGAGCCGTGAGGGGCGCCGGGTCGATCTCGGTCGGTCGCGTCGCGCGAACGGCGGCGACGCTCCTGGCCATCGGCGGATGTCGTGGGACGGTGCCGAAGGGGGCGGTCACGTGGGAGATCGCCGGCCACAATCCCCGACCGCCGCCCGTGGTGCGTGTCTCGATCGGCGGCCGGACGGTCCTGGCGCTCGTGGACACGGGCGCGTCGTTCTCGTTGCTGGATGCCCACGGCGCCCGGCGGCTGGGCATCACGGCAGCCACCGGTTCCACCGCTGTGGCGCAGGGGCTCGGCGCCTCCACACCGATTCGTTCCGCGACCCTTGATCGCCTCGAGTTTGGGGCGATTCGCCTGGAACAGATTTCGGTGGGGGTGGCCGGTCCGGACGTATACGTCGGACCCCATGGCTGGCTGGGCGGCCGGCGCGTGGAGATGGCTCTGGGGATGGACGTGCTGTCCCGTTGTGGCGCGATGACGTGGGACGGACCTGCCATGCGGATCGTCTTCGGGAGCGTGGGCGCCGGCGGGACGCCTGTGCCGATGCGGTCGGAACACTGGCCGTTGCCGGTTGTGCCGGCGCACGTGGTGATGTGGAGATGCCGGCGGTGCTCGACACCGGCGGCGAGTTCGGGCTATGGGTGCCCGGTCCCCTTGCGCGGAAGGCGGGCCTTCCGTCGCCGCCGCTCGACGCCCGGCCGGTGATCGCGCACGGCCTAGGCGGCCGCGCCGTTGCCTTGCCGGCCGGCCGCGTATCGCTTGAGATCGGCCCTCGCCGCTGGCCTTCCGTGCCCCTGCTTGTCGGGGCCACCGGAGCAGGCCACGCCGATCTGCCGTTTGCGCTGGTTGGGCGCGGAGTGCTCGATCGGGAACGGATCGTTTTCGACTTCGCCGGCCGTCACATTATTTGGCCCGACTGAGCCCGCCCCAACGCGCAGGGTCGAAGACGAACGCAATCCTCCGCGCGCGAGAGGGGGTCAGCGCGGGCCCTCGAAGCGCGGCGGGATGTGGAGTCTCAGCCATTCCTCGAGCGGGGCCGTCAAGGCGGCCACGCGATCGGGATGTTGTGCGGCAAGGTCGCGGCGCTCGCCGATGTCGTCCGCCAGGTTGTACAACTCGGCCGACCGGGTCCTGTGCCGCACCAACTTTCAGTTTCCTTCGCGGACGGCCTCGTTCTCGCCCCTCTTCCAAAACAACCGCTCGTGCGGCGGGCCGCGTTATTCCCCGACGAGATGGGGAAGGAGATCCACGCCGTCGATCGGGCGATCCCGGGGAATGGACGCGCCGGCCGCGACTGCCGCGGTCGTGAAAATGTCGAGGCAGATCACGGGCTCCGCGTACGCGCCTGGCTTAAGTCGCGCGGGCCAGCGGACGACGAATGGCACGCGGATCCCTCCCTCGTACACGCTGCCCTTGCCGCCGCGCAGGGGGCCGTTGCTGGCCACCAGATTCTTCGGCGGCCCGCCAATCGGGCCACCGTTGTCGCTGAGGAAGAACACAAGGGTGTTTGTCGGCAACGCCCGTCTCCTCCAGGGCGCGCATGACCTCGCCGATCGCGTCGTCCATCAGACTGACCATCGCCGCGTAGACGGCCCGGTTGGAGTGCCCCGACAGGTGGGCGAACTTCGCAACGCGCTCCGGCGGCGCCTTGGAGGGGGTGTGGGGCGCGTTGAACGCCAGATACAGGAACCAGGGCCATCCGGCGGCGCCACGAACGGCCCGTGGACGGGGGTGAAGGCGCAATAAAGAAATCACGGGCTGCCCGCGTGGCGGTCGATGAACGCCTCCGCCTCGCGGCCGAACGCGATCGTGTGATCCTCCGGCACGAGGGCCGGCGCCCGGTTGCGTCACATCGGCACGGGCTGGCCGTCCTTGCCGGCCCCGATCCCATTCGGCAGCAGGCCGTAGAATTCATCGAACCCCCGTGCGTTGAACAGGTACTCGGGCTTGTCTTGGCCGAGGTGCCACTTGCCGACGATGCCGGTTGCATAGCCAAGCGCTTTCATGCGGTCGGCGAAAGTGCAGATCGACAGGTCGAGCCCTTCACGGACGGTCGTGGTCCCTCGTAGTTCGCGTCCAACCCGAACCGTTGCTGGTAGCGGCCGCTGAGCAGCGCGGCCCGGCTGGGACTGCAGACGCAGGCGGTGACGTAGCCGTTCTCGAAACGCACGCCGTTTTTCGCGATCGAGTCGATATGGAGGGTCGGACACTGCGTGTTGCCGGTCACGCCGAGGTCCGCACACCCCAGGTCGTCGCCATAAAGGATAAGAATGTTCGGCTGGACGGCCGCCCACGCAAGTCCGGCCGTGAACGCCAATCCACCGGCGTTCCACACCATATGTGCGTCCCCCCGAGTCTCAGTGCGACGGCGTGGCATCGTTCACCCGTCCGGCCACCAGACACGACCTGCCACGGCGACCGAATAACCAACGGGGGGCCATCCTGTTATTGCATCTCCCCTCCGCGCCCGAAACTCCAGCGCCTGGCCTCGGGTCGGTGCCGCGCCCGCAATTGGCGCCCGCGACCGCCGGCGGACGGGGTTCCGGCTCAGGACCTTCCCGCCTCGCGCTCCGGGTCCGGACCAAGTTCCCGCGCGATGTCGACCACCGCCAGCTCATCCAGCGAGCGCACGATGCGGTGCGCCCGGCGGAGACGTTCGGGGGGATGGGTTGTTGCCACCGCAATCACCAGCGCCCCCGCATCCCGGCCGGCTTCGATGCCGGCGGGTGAGTCCTCGAACACCGCGCAACGGGTCGGGGAAATCCCCAGACGGGCCGCCGCCTTGAGGAACACTTCCGGATCGGGTTTGCCCTTCTCCACGTCCTCGGCGGCGACGATGTCGACGAAGCCGTCGAGGTCGGTGAGGTTCAACAGGGTTTCGATGTTCAGCCGGTGGGTGGACGAGGCGATGACCCGCGGCACACCGGCCGCGTCGAGTCGGCCGAGCCAATCGCGAACGCCGGGCAGCGGCGCGACCCCCTGCGCGCGGGCCAGTTCGCGAAAGATCTCCTCCTTGCGGAGCGAGATCTGGCGCGCCTCGCCGGGGTCGGCCGTCCATCGAAGCAGCTCCGCGATAATTCGTTCGTTCTTCATGCCGAACCCACGGTGAAAATGATCCGGAGGAAGGGGCCGGCCGAGCTCGGCGGCAAGAATTTCCCAGCTCCGCTCGTGGCAGGCGGAGGTGTCGGCCAGGACGCCGTCCCAGTCGAAGATGGCCCCCCACTTCATGATGGACGCGCCGGTCGAAAGTGGATGGCGTGGCCGAGGGCGGCCTCGGCGGCTTCCATCAGTGTTTCGGAAAGGGTCGGATGCGGATGGATCGTCATGGCCAGATCGGCGGCGTGGGCGCCCATTTCGATGGCCAGCGCGCCCTCGGCGATCATCTCCCCCGCGCCTACGCCGCAAAGGCCGACGCCGAGCACGCGGCCGCTGTCGGCATCGAGGACGAGCTTCGTCACGCCCTCCGTGCGCTCGAGGGTAAGGGCGCGGCCGGACGCCGTCCATGGGAACTTGGCCACCCGGACCGGCTGGTTCAGGCGGCCCGCCTCTAGTTCCGTCAGGCCCGCCCAGGCGATCTCAGGGTCGGTGAAGACGACGGCGGGAATGGCGCGCGGCTCGAACGCGACGCGGCGGCCGGCGATGGCCTCCACCGCGACCCATCCCTCGTGCGTTGCCTTGTGGGCGAGCATCGGCTCCCCGGCAACGTCGCCGGCGGCCCAGACGGCGGGGTTGGACGTCCTCCGTCGCTCGTCGACGACGACGAAGCCGCGGCGGTCGGTCTCGATGCCGGCCAGGTCGAGCCCCAATTCCTCCGTATTCGGCCGGCGACCGACGGAGACGAGCACGCGGTCGAAGGTCTGTTCCTCCACGGGCCCACCGGCGTCGAGGGCGACGCGGCATGCGGTGCCCTCGTCGCGGATCGCGGCGACGCGCGTGGAGAGGCGGATGGCCTCGAATCGCCGTTCCAGCCGGCGGGCGAGCGGCGCGACGAGATCGCGATCGGCGCCGGGCAGCAGGCCGGGGGTCATTTCCACCACGGTCACGCGCGAGCCCAGGGCCGCGTAGACTGTGCCCAGCTCCAGGCCGATGTAGCCGCCGCCGACGACCAACAGGCGGGCCGGCACCTCCGGCAGATCCAGCGCGGAGGTCGAGTCCATCACACGGGGGGAGGCCGGCCAGCCCGGGATCGCCGCCGGCCGCGAGCCCGTGGCCAGAAGCGCGGCGCCGAACTCCAGCCGGACGGGGCCGCCGTCGCCGGACACCTCGAGTTCACGCGGGGAAACGAACCGTGCGCGACCGCGCATCCATCGGACGCTCCGCGCGCGGCTCAACTGGCCCAGACCGCCGGTCAGCCGGCGGACGACGGAGCCCTTCCAGGCCCGCAGTCCCTCCAGCGAGACCCGCGGCTGACCCGCGTCGATGCCGCACTCGCGCATTTCGCGCGCTTCCTCGAGAAACCGGGCGGCGTGCAACAGGGCCTTCGACGGGATGCAGCCGCGGAAGAGACAGACGCCGCCGGGGTTGTCCTCAAGATCCACCAGCGTCACCGCCATGCCAAGATCGGCGGCGCGAAAGGCCGCCGGGTAGCCGGCGGGCCCGGCGCCGATGACGACGAGATCCGGACGCATTTCTGTGATGGCCATGTTCGGGTCCTCGCGATGGTCGCACACTATACCGCGACGGCGTCGCGTTTCGACCGCGAAGGATCAGATTTCAAAGTCCGGCGGCGGGGGCGGCGTCGGGGCGTCCTGGTCGGCCTTGGAGCGGATGTGGACGTGGGTCTGGCCGACGGTCACGATGCTGTTGGGGGGAACGCTGTGGGTGAGGAACACATTGCCGCCGATGGTCGAGCCGCGCCCGATCACGGTGCTGCCGCCGAGGATGGTGGCGTTGGCGTAGATGACCACGTCGTCTTCGACGGTGGGGTGGCGCTGGACGTGTTTGACGGGATTGCCTTGCGCATCGAGGGGGAAGCTGCGCGCGCCCAAGGTGACGCCCTGGTAGAGCTTGACGCGGTCGCCGATGATGGCGGTCTCGCCAATGACGACGCCGGTCGCGTGGTCGATGAAGAAGGAGCGGCCGATTCGGGCGCCGGGGTGGATGTCCACGCCGGTCTGGGCGTGGGTCCACTCGCTCATGATGCGGGGGACGACGGGCACGTCGCGGCGGTGCAACTCGTGGGCAAGGCGGTGGGAGGCGATCGCAAGCAGGCCGGGGTAGGCGAGCTGGATCTCGGCAAATGTCAGTGCGGCCGGATCGCCCTCATAGGCGGCGCGCACGTCTTCGATCAGCGTCGCGCGCACGTCGGGGAGGGCCTCGAAGAACTCGCGGGCGATGCGGAACGAGTGCGCGCGGATGTCCGACTCCGGCGGGACATGCTCCATGCGCCCGGCGGCCCCGCGCCACCGGAACGGCAACGCGCGCTCGATCTCCGGCCGCAGGAAGCGCCAGGCCGCGCTGAGCCGGCGCATCAGAAAGATGCCGATCTCGTCACCCTGGCTGTCGGAGGGAAACATCCTTCCCGGGAACATCGCGTCGAGGAGGACCCGAAGCCCCTCGACCACGCGCGTGCCGTCGGGGTAGTCGCGCAGCAGGCTGTCGGGCCGGTCCTCCCCGTTGTCGGTGTAGAGGGCGCGCAGCCGAGCGACCGTCCCGCACAGGCAGTGCTCGATTTCATCGCCAATGCAGGGCGGAGGGATGGGGGGACGGTCGCTCACGGCGCCGGCCGGCGGGTTCGCTCAGGTGGCCGAGGGCGCGAGGTCGGCGGCAATCTCCTCGGCGAGGTCGCCCGCGGCCTCGAGGGCAGTCTGCTTGCGCTGCTCGTGGTCGCCGAAGATCAGGGCCGTCTGTCCATCCGCCCAGGCGATGCGCAGGTTCTGGACGCCGACAAACGCGAACGCGCTGCGGATCATCGGCGTGAGCGCGTCGCGGGGATCGCCCTCGGTGTAGACGCCGCCGGAGGCGACCAGCAGCACGACGCTGCGGAGCTTGTGACGGGGACGGACGTTGAGGCCGCCGCCCTCGGCCAGTCCGATGTCGAACGTGCGACCGGGCGAGAGCACCATGTCCAGCCACGCCTTCAGGATGGCCGGCGGGCCGAAGTTCCACATCGGCATGGTCAGGACCAACACGTCGGCCTGGTTGAACAACTCGGCATGGCGGTTGGCGTACTCGGCGGCCTTGGCCTCCTCCTTTGTGACCTTGTGGGTCGGATCGAACGCCGCCAGCCAAATGCCCCGCCAGGCCGTGTACGAGAGATACGGGGGCGGATCCTGATAGAGGTCGATGTTGTTGATCTCCGCGTCGGGATTGAGCTCCACGAGCCGCGAGATGAACGCGATCGAAAGCTGCTTGCTGACGGAATCCTCCGCCGGCTTCGGGTTTGCGCATACGTGCAAAACGTTCATCCGGTCCTCTGCTAGTTGGTTCCGTGTTCCTTCGGCCCCGCCGTCAGGCCATCAGCCCTTCCAAGGCCGACAGCGACACCGATCCCGCCGGCTGCAGCTTGGCCATGTAGCTTTCCAGGTCCCGATAGTACTCGGAATCCTTTCCGGCGATTGTAAGCTGCTTGTGCAGCAACGCAAGTCCCATTGGGCCGGACTCGGCCTCGTCACAGCGCTGGTAACGCCGGCTGGGATCCGGATCGAGGAACTTCGTCAGCACAGCGACGAAGTCGCGGTTGCGGCGCACGTGCGGCGGTAGCATGTCGGGCAGGCGCTTCGGCAGCTCCATCTTGAACTGCAGCAACTGGGCCTCGTTCATCCGGCTGTAGTCCACGAGGCTTTCGCCTCGTAGAAGCTCCAGCCCGACCAGGCCGAGGCTGTAGATGTCCGAGGCCACCAGGTAGCGCTCGCGCCGGTGGCTCTCCGGGGCCATATAGAGGGGGCTGCCCAGCAGCATCGTAGCCTTCTCGTTGATCACGTTCGCCCGGCCGTAGTCCACCAGCTTGATGTTGCCGATCATGTCGCACATGATGTTGGCGGGCTTCACGTCGCAGTGCACGAAGCCGGCGTCGTGCAGGGCCTCGAGGCCGCGCAGGGCGGAGCGCATGATGTACAGCGCCACGCCGGGCTGGATGCGGACCTTGCCCTCCTCGAAGCGGAAGATCACGTCGGCAAACCGCTCCCACTCCTCCGGGGACGACTTCCGGCGTGCCGTGTCGAAATGGTTCCCGTAGATGAGACGGTGGAGGTCGAGCCCGTCGATGGCCTCCATCTGCACATAGCCGATACCATCTTCCTCATCGTACACGTCCCGGCCGACGAGGTTGGGCGCGTTGACCGTCTGGAGTCGAGAGATCTGCGAGGCGATGCGGCCCATGTCGGTCCAGTACTGGCGCGGCGTCGCGTAGATCGAGGGATCGAACAGCTTGATCGCGTGGCGGGTCAGGCAGCCCCGGGCCCCGTGGCGCAGCCCCAGGAAGACGACGCCCTGCCTCCCGCGCCCCAGCTCGCGGACGAAACGGAACGCGACGGGGTAGTAGATCGTCCGGGACTGGATGATGGCCCGGTATTTCTCGATCAACTGGCTCATCGCCCGTCCGGCGGCCGGCTCCGCCGCGGTCCGGGTGTCCGCCACCGTCGCCATCCCGGCCTGCCGGGCAACCGCCTCCGCCGTGGGCGGCGGGCCTTCGGGTGTCCAAATCTCATTCATCAGGGCAAGAGTGTACGGCCGGGCTCCTGCGGATGCAAAGTGCGTCGACCAGCCGCGCCATCTCCCGGACGGAACCGCGGCCCCGAGTCCCTCGTCCCCAAGAGATTGCGCATTCTCCGTCGGGCCGGCTCCACCGCCCTATGGAGGCGCCGCGATGCGCACGGCATAAGCCGCGCGGGGGAAAGACCGGCCACACCCCGGCGCCCGCGACCGGCGGCCGCCAAGCCGGCGGTGGTCGCCATCGTCCGCTTATGATCGGAACGGCCGATCCGAGGCGTCCGCCGGCTCACGACTCCCATCGCACAACGCGCACGACACCGTCCGGAGCCCGATGAACGAGGGCCTGGACTGTGACGGCCTGTCGTGGCCCAACTGCCTCCGCTTCGACTTGGAACCATTCGCTCCGGACATCCAACCATGGAAGCAGCCGGGTCAGGCGGATGGGGTCGGCCAGTGCGGCCAGGCTTTCGAGGGAACGGATCGGCGCGGCCTCGCGGAGGGTCACGACATAGTGTGCGACGTGCCGTTGGCCCCGCCCAAGCAACGCCAGCAGCAACGGTTCGGGCGCGGTGTTGAGGTTGACCGGCGTGACGCGGCGTCGCGGACCGGGAAGGACAGTCAGGAGATCGCGCGGGGAGGCCCGCTCGCCCGGCGGGACCGCGCCAAGGGAGGGGTCCACGATCCAGGCGCCGGAAAACCCCGCGATCCATCGGAGTTCGTCCAGGTCGAGCAGCGGCCGGTTGGGTGGCGCTCGCGGCGGGCGGAGCTCGGCGTAGGCGGGTGCTTCCGCGGGGCCGTCGTTGTCGGCGTCGACCCAGTCGGACAGCGCCCCAATCCGATCGCGCGGCCCCGGATCCCCGCACAGCAGGAGGAGGTCGGCGAGGATATCGGCGGCGGGCAAGCGGGGCGCGGATGGCGGCTCCACGGCGAGGTTGTTGAGATCGAAGCGGGCCTGCTCGTCGGCCACCCGGACGCGGATCAGAACGCCGTCGGGGGCGCGAAGGGTCTCGGGCCGGGCCCAGGGCTCGTCCGGGTGATCCACCAGCAGGTCCTCGTCGTCGGCCAGCCGCGCCATGGCGCGGCGCACGGCGTCGGCGGCAACGGCGGCCAGCCGACGGCGTTCGAGCGTGGCTCGGGCGGCCGCCGCCTCGGCGCGGGCCTCTCGCGCCAGGGCGACCGCGACCAGGACGAGCACGCCCAACGTCGCGAGGGTCAGCACGAGCGCGCTGCCGCCGCGGCGCCGGTGACGGGAGGGCCCCATCGGACCGGTTGCGGCCTCAGCGACCTCCCCACCGGACGCGGTCGGAGAGGAAGAGCTGGTCCATGTTGTTCAGCGGCAGCCCGTACATCAGCGGAAAATCGCTCGGGATCCGGCCCTGCAGGATCGGGAACCAGTTCTTGTAGGGGCCGGTGAGCAGCACCCGGACAAAGGGCAGGTCGCGGGTCAGGGTCGTGAAGTAGAGGCCCCGGATTCCCTTGTGGTAGTCGTTGATCTCGTAGAACTCCTCGAGCGTGATGGGGACGTAGATCGAGTTGCGCTCCCCGTACCACGCAGTGGCCCAGGGCATGTCCGTGCACATCGTCTCGTTCGGCTCGAGCAGCCCGCTGACGAACCGCACAAAGGTGGGCAAGTAGGGCGGGTACGGAATCGGCTCGGCCGGCGGCAGCAAGCCGGCGGCGAAAGGCGCGGCGGACAGCGAGACGACGAACGCCGTGGCGGCGATCTGCGCGATCCTGAGCTGCCACTGCAGCCGGTCCAGCATCACGAAGAAAAAGGCGAGGCCGTAGGCCGCCATGATCGGCCAGAAGAGGTGGAGCAGCCGAAAGGCGGACTCGAACACCGTCGAAACGACGAACAGGCTGAGCAGGGACACCCCCACCGCCCACCGGAAGCGCCGCGTTTCGCGCCGGACAAACCGGAAGAGAAACGTCGTAAAGAACAGCGGGAGCAGTAGGCCCTCGCCCAGCCGGCCCAAATCGTGACGGTACAGGTCGGAGACGCGTCGCGCCATTTTCGCGGCGACGGCGCGGCGGACGGCGCCGAAGGTCAGCGCGGTCTTCATCGTCCGGTCCATGGCGTCGCCCTCGGACAGCGCGCTGTTGTGGAGCGCCGTCCGCGGGGCGTCGCCCCACAGGGCGCCGCAGACGCGGTAATTGCGGTATAGCCAGGGGGCGAGCACCGCACCCACCGCCACCAGGAACGCGACTGCTGGTCCCGCCATTCGGCTGCGGAACACGAACCCGATGTAGAGGAGCATGCCCGGGATCAACGCTAGCGCCGCGTAGCGCGTCAACGCCGCCAACCCCGCGAAGACGGCGGCCAGCAGCAGGAACATCGGCCAGCCGCGCACCGGCGCCGTCGCCTCGCCGGGCTCGCTCATCCGCATCAGAAAGTACCAGGCGCCCAGCCCGAACCACCACGCCACGGGTAGACCGATCCCCGCCAGGCTGTCCTCCCACACCATCCGGCTGAGGAAGAATACGACCAACGTCAGCCGGGCCACCCTCACGCTGAACAACCGCCGCGCAATCAGGTAGGCGAAGATGCCCGACAGAAGCACGAACAGATGGTTCAGCGGCATGATGCACCACTGCTCGGGCGTGTACACCTGTCCCGGCTGGACGGAGTCCCCGGAAAAGGCCTTCGAAGCCGGCGCGAAGGCCGCGGCCAGCAGGATCGGATATAGCGGGGGATGCCGGATGTCCGGATGACGCTCGATCTGCGCGCTCCTCGCCGGGCTGTTGCGAATCAGAAACTGCATCGAGCTCGGTCGAACGCACCGGGTGACAAAGCTCTTTTCTCGCAGCAGATTGCGCCCCAATTGGGCCAGCTCCATCGCCTCCGCCTCCTTGAGGCCGCGGAAACGTACCGCCGTGAACCACAGGATCAGCGCAAAAAGAACGATGAGGCCGAGGACGAACTGGACGATGCGCAGTCCGATCCCGGTGTCGATGTTGTACACCAGGTCCTGGATTTTGACTTCGACCGGCTTGGTTTCCATGACTGAAGCCAAAAGACGCTACCCGCGCCCCTCCCCAAAAGCAAGCGACCGGGCGCCGGAGGGGGATGTGCGGCGCAATCGCAAACTCCGCCGCCCGGCCGCTCCGAAATGGGTCATCCGCTCGCAAGCCGCAGGCCGAGGGCCGGGCAGAGGACTCGGCGTTGCCCGCCGTCGCCTGCGGCGAGGAACTTCCCCGGCCTCCCGCGTTGCGCGAGCGGCCCCGTCCCGTATATTGGACCCGTGAAACTGGCCCTGCGCTATTACGGCGATCCTGTGCTCAAAACGCCCGCACGAACCGTCCGGAAGGTGGACGAGCGTATCCGGCAACTCGCCGCCGACATGATCGAGACCATGCGCGCCGAAGGCGGCATCGGGTTGGCGGCGCAGCAGGTCGGCGTAACCGACTCGATCTGCGTGATCGAGGTGCCCCCCGCCATGGAGGAAGCCCCAACGGCCCGACCGGACCTGCCGATGCCGCTGGTGCTCCTCAACCCGCGGGTCATCGCCGAGTCGGCGGAAACGGAGACGGCCGAGGAAGGCTGCCTGAGTTTTCGCGATATCCGCGCCCCAATCTGCCGTCCGCGGGAGGTCACCGTTCGCTGGCTGGGCCTGGATGGTGCGGAGCAGGAGGCGCGCCTCGGCGGACTGCTGGGCCGCTGCGTCCAGCACGAGATGGACCACCTCGCGGGGGTGCTGATCAGCGACCGCATGTCCGCCGTCAAGCGGATCGCGCTCGCAGGGCGGCTGAAACGCCTGCAACGCGAAACGGCCGCCCTTCTTGGGTAAGCCGCCGACGGGCCGCAGGCCGCTCATGGGCCGTTCCCTCGGCCCGGAAAGGGCCGGCCTGATGCGGCGGGCTTCCCCCCCCCACAGGCGGCGTGAGGCCCGGGCGGGCGGAGCAGGTCATCGTGGCGCCCGACGGACCCCGGCGACACGCCCCGCTTTTGCGGCCGCCCGTTCGCGCTCCGGCCACCGCCGCCAGGGGCGCTCCGCGAGCGAAGCGTTGTCGAAACGGCGATCGTGCGTGACCTCGACCGCCACCCACGGTGGCGGCACCACCCGCTCGTCGGAGCGGCGCAGTTCCACCTCCGCCAGGATCAATCCGCGGTTGTCGCCCTCGAAGACGTCCACCTCCCACCGGCGGCCGTCCCAACGTCGGACAAACCTCCTCTTGACCACGCCGCCGGCCGCGCATAGCAGTCGTTCCAGCTCACGGCCGAGCGCTCGGGGGACCGCACCCTCGATCTCGCGCCGCGAGATGCCCCGATGGCCGCTCTTCAGCGTGACCACGTAGCGTCCCCCCTCGCAACGAACGCGCCCGATTCCCCCACCTTCGGGGAGGCGGAAATAAAACTGCCGGATCCGTCGTCCCCGGCCGCGGCGGGGTACCGCGTCGGGCGTCGCCAGGTATTTCCGCTCAATTTCGCGCGCCATAACTGCAAGGTTGACCCGACCGGCGCCGGGGGGCAAGCTGAGGGGCGGGGACCGGGCATCGCCGCGGCCCCAGAGGTAGCGCATGCCGCAGGCAGAGTGGATGGTCGAACGGGTCCGCCGCATCCGGACCCGCGAGCGCTCGGGCGCAATGGCTGCGTGGATCGTGGACTCTCCGTGGCTGCCCGGCTACGCGGGCGTCCCGCACCTCGATTTTTATTTCGATCCCGACACGTGGATGGCCGTCTACGAACGGGCTCAGCGCTACCTGGACGGCTGCGCGCTTCTGCCCGGGGGCTGGATCGAGTTCGGGATGGCGGCCGAGCCGTCGGGGTTCGGCGCGCCGGTGCCGTGGAACCGAAACGCAACCCCGGACGTGCGCCACCACCCCCGCCGGCCTCGCGGGACTGGCGGCGATGGCCCCGCCCGATCCCGAGCGCGACGGCCTGATGCCGGCCATCCTTTCGGCCTACGAGCGCCTTGCCCCGCGGATGGCCCGCGCGGGGTTTCCGCCGCGCGTGGGCGCGGCCCGCGGGCCCCTGGCGATCGCGGCCCACCTGCTCGGCGTCACGGAATTTCTGGTGGCCAGCCAGACCGACCGCGGGGACGTTGGCCGTTTGCTGGACCTCACGACGGAGTTGTGCATCGCCTGGCTGGCCGCGCAACTGGCGAGGATGGATTCGCCGCTGGGCATCCTCGTGCTGGACGACCTGGTGGGCATGCTCGGCCCCGACGACGCGGAGGAGTTTGCCTGTCCCAGACTGCGCCGGGTGTTCGGCACATTCTCGGGCCTCGTCCGATTCTTTCACAACGACACCCCGAACCCTGCGGTCTACGAGGGTCTGGGCGGATGCGGAATCGACGCGTTCAACCTATCGCACAAGGCCGACCTGGCCGACGCCGGACGGCGGCTGGGGCCGGGCGTGGTGTTGATGGGCAACCTGCCGCCCCTCGACCTGTTGGCGCGCGGCACGCCGGCGGAGTGCCGCGCCGCGGCCGAGGCGCTGCTGGCCCGGGTGGCGGAGGTGGGCCCGATTGTGATTTCGGCGGGCGGCGGGGTCTCGCCTGGAACTCCAGTAGAAAACCTACAGGCGGTGGTTGCCGCCGTCCGCGCGTCCGGAGGGGTGGCTTGAAATGGTCAGGCGGTTCACTAGGGTTGCGGGGATGAGGCGCCGCGGACATCCGGTGCGATGGCCGGCGCCGCTGGTGGCGGCGATGGCGGGGGGATGTGTCACCTACATGGGCGATGACCTGGCCGCCGTGCAGCTCCGGCATCAGGAGGACCTGCGCCAGATCCAGGAGCAGATCCGAATGGTGCACGGCCGCGTCGAGGCGCTGGAGATGGAGGCGCAACGCCTGGCCGGCGAGATGGAGGCCGTGCGCCGCCTGGCCGCCAGCGCATCGGACGGCGCGTTACGGGCCGGCCAGGCCCGGCTTCAGGAGCTGGAGAACCGCCTCTCGCGGCTGGACGCGGCGCGGGAGAGCGACCGGCAGGCGATCGTGGACGAGCTGAGCCGGCGCGTGGCCGATCTGCTCAAACGGTCGACCCCCGCGCCGACTCAGGCCGCCCGCCCCGCCGCGCGCCGACCCACGGCGTCGGGAGCGACGACCGGCTACGAGCACGTGGTCCAGCCGGGCGAGACGCTGTCGGCGATCGCGGCCGCGTACGGCGTCAGCGTCTCGGTGATCGCCCAGGAAAATGGCATTGCGGACCCCCTCAAACTGCGGGCGGGCCAGAAGCTGTTCATCCCGGAGAAGCGGTGAGCCGGGGCTGGTCATCGTGACAATCTCCCGCTATTGGTACCTTCGAAAGGACGGAGGCGCCACGTATGGCCCCGTCGCGGAGGAGGTCCTTTGCGCATGGGCGGCGGAGGGCCGCGTGGCCCCGGAGGACTATATTTCGGCCGACGGCGATAACTGGCGGGCACCCTTCGAGCTGGCGTCGCTCGAGATGGTCTGGTGCCTCGAGTTGCCGGACGGTCTGGAGTATGGGCCGGCCCATCGCGAGGCGTTCGAGGGAATGCTGAGGGAGGGGGCCCTGTCGCCGCCGGTCCGGCTGCGGCATGCCGTCACCGGCGAGCGGCTGGTGCTGGGCGCGGAGGCAGACATCGCGGCGGAGGCGCCGCGCAAGGGCGACACCCAGCGCATTGCCGACACTGGGGCGCCACCCTCGGCCGCGCAGGATGCGTCCGCGGCGGAGGCGCCCCTGTCCGCCGAGATGTTCTCCAGCCCCTCCCGTGTCCCGCCGGAAGTCGCCGTGGAGGAGGATCAGTCGTCGGCCTCCGAGGGCGGCCCTACCGCAGCCGTGATGGATATGTTCGTGGAGCCTGGCGGCGGGGTCGCGGCACAGCCTTCGCCGGCTTCCGACGGCGCCGCCCCGACTTCGACAGCGCCGCCGCAACCGACGCTGACGTGGCAGGCGATCGCCCGGGAACGCGACCACTTCGAGCGCGAAACGACCCGGTGGAGGGCGATGTTCGAGTCCGAAGCCGCCGCCCACGCCGCGACGGCGCGCCGTCTAGAGGAGGCGGAGCGCCGGGCTGAACACGACCGTCTGGCGGCCGACGCCGAGCGCGATGACTTGAGGCGCCGCGTGGCCGAACTCGAGCGCGAGGTCGATCGGGCGGCCGGCGCCACGGGCGTCGCCGACGCGCGGCTGGTGGACGCCTACCATGAGCTGGTCCGCAACTACGACCTGTTGGTCCGCGAGCTGTCCGCGAAGCGGGAAGATCTTCGCCTGGCGCTCGAAACGGCGGAGGCGCTCCGTCGGGAGCACGACCAGACGGTATCGATCGCCCGGGAACAGGCGGCCCGGGAACGCGCGGCCGCCGAGCAGATCCGCCATCGCTTTGAGGAACTCGAACAGGCCCATCTCGAGCTGTTGAAATCGTACCGAGAACTGAACGATCGTTACATCCGTCTGCGCGACTCGGGCAGCCCGCCGCCCCAGGTGTCCGGCCCCTCGCCGGACCCCGCGGCAGGCCCCTCCGGGCCGTCGGCGGGCCCCCGGGTGCGGCTGTGGCGATGAACGCCCGTCGGCAGCGACCGGTCCAATGGAACACATGACAACGATCCCCCATGCCCGCCTCGAGCGGCGGACTTGTGTTCGCCGCGTCGCCGCCGTCCTTGCCGCCGTGCTGTGCGTCACGGCGGGCGCCGCACCGTCCGCCACGGTCACCAACGCGTCCGCCTCGGCAGAGGAGCTGCTCTCGGCCGGGCGCAAGGCCGCGCGGGTGTTGGCCGCGATGCTTCCCCGCACCCATCTCGGCCATGCGGAGCTCGACGACGCGATTGCGGCGCGTGCGCTTGATCTGTACGTGGATTCCCTCGATTTCGATCGGACCTATTTCAGGGCCGGGGATGTCGAGGAGTTCCGCCGCGACGCGAGCCGGCTGGACGACATGTTGAAGGCGGGCGATCTCTCGTTCGCATTCCGCGTCCACGAGCGGTTCATGGACCGACTGCGCAACCGGCTCGAGTTCGTGGACCGGCTGTTGGCCGCAGGGGTGGACGTGACCAACCAGGGGATGTACGTCTGGCGGCGCCGCGACGCGCCGCGGGCGGCCAGCGAGGCGGAGTGGGACGATCTCTGGCGTCGCAAAATCAGCAACGAATACGTCGCCCGCCTGGTGGCGATCGACTTGGCCCGGACCTCCGTCCGCACCAACGCGCCGCCCGCGGAGACCGGCGGGGCGGAGCGTCCCGCGGAGCCCAACCTGCTCGATGCCGAAGGCGACCGGAAGGATCTCCACCTGACTCCCGAGGATTTCATCCGCAAGCGCTACCGCCAGTTCCGGATGGTGCTGGAGGACAGCGACGAGGAGTCGGTGATCGACCGGTTCCTTTCGGCGTTTACGCAGGCCTACGATCCGCATTCCGAATACATGACCGCGGCGCGAACGGAGGATTTCGACATCGCGATGCGGTTGTCGCTAGTCGGCATTGGCGCGCAGCTTAGCAGCGAAGACGGCGCCGCGAAGATCGAGCGGTTGATCCCCGGTGGGCCGGCCGAGCGGGACGGGCGGCTGCAGGTCGGGGACAGGATCATCGCCGTCGGCCAAGGCGACGAGGAGCCCGTGGACGTGCTGCACTGGCCGCTCTACAAGATCGTGCGGCTGATCCGGGGCGAGAAGGGGACGCGGGTGACCCTGGTCTACTGGCCGGCGACCGACGTTTCGGGTGCGACGGAGAAACGCGTCACGCTGGTGCGCGACGAGGTCCGGCTGGAGGAGCAGGCCGCGAAGAGCCGTATCCGCGAGGTGCTCGGCCCCGACGGACGCGCTCGCCGGATCGGCGTGCTGTCGCTGCCCGAGTTCTACGCGGACTTTAAGGCCCGCAGCGGCGAGGCCCGCCGCAGTGCCGCGGACGTGCGCCGGCTGCTGCGGGAGCTTCAAGCCCAATTGGTGGACGGCCTGGTCCTCGATCTGCGCAACAACGGCGGGGGATCGCTGCCGGACGCGATCGAGATCGCGGGGCTGTTCATCAAGGGCGGCCCCATCGTCCAGGTCCGTGACGCCCGCGGCGTCCAAGTGCTCAGCGACCCCGACCCGGAGCAGGTGTACGCCGGCCCCCTCGCCGTGCTGGTCAACCGGTCCAGCGCCTCCGCCTCGGAGATCGTCGCCGCCGCGCTGCAGGACCACGGCCGCGCGCTGATCGTCGGCGACCGCAAGACCCACGGGAAGGGGACGGTTCAGACCCTGTTGCCACTCGATCACCGCAACGCGGCGCTCGGTTCGTTGAAGGTCACCACCGCGGCGTTCTACCGCATCACCGGCGGCTCGACCCAGATCCGCGGGGTCGCGTCCGACATTGTGATCCCTTCCTTTCTAGATGTGATGGAAATCGGCGAGGAGTTCCTGCCCCATGCGCTGCCGTGGTCGGTGATCGACCCGGTTTTCTTCACCGTCTTGCTCGACCAACTGCCGCCGCTCGATGTGCTGCGGGAGCGGTCTGAGCGGCGCCGCAGCGAGACGGCCGCGTTCCGGGTGCGGTCCGACATGATCGCCCGTTTTCAGCAGCGCATGAACGCGGCGGAGATCTCGCTGAACCTGTCCAACCGCGTGGCGACCTCCCGCGCCGACCGGGAGCTGGACGAGGCGCAGCGGCAGGCGATGGAGGTCGGCAAGAACGACGACGAGCAGGCCGACACCCGAGACCTGGTGCTCCAGGAGGCGATCAACATCCTGGTGGACGTCATCCGCTGGCGCGAGGCGACCCGCACACTGGAGGCGGTCGCCGCGCGCGACCTCACCCCGGCGTCGGCCGTTCAGTAGGCGTTGGCGCGCGCGCCGAAGGAGCGCGCGAGGATCTTGAAATCCAGCGCCAGCGACCAGTTCTCGAGGTACCAGAGGTCGTAGCGGATCCGCTCGTTCAGGTCGGTCTGTCCCCTCAAACCGTGAATCTGGGCCCATCCCGTCATGCCCGGTTTCGAGGCGTGGCGCCACATGTAGCGGCCGATCTCGTCACGGAACCTCTCCACGAACTCCGGGCGTTCGGGGCGAGGACCGACCAGGCTCATCTCGCCCTTCAGAACGTTCCACAACTGCGGCAGCTCGTCGAGGTTCCACCGCCGGAGGAAGGCCCCGAACCGCGTGCGACGGGGGTCGTCGGGCCGGGTCCAGACCGGTCCGCTCTCCGCCTCGGCGTTCGCCACCATCGTACGCAGTTTGTAGAGCACAAACGGCCGGCCGTTCTCGCCGCAGCGGACCTGTCGGTAGAACGCCGGCCCCGGGGACGTGCGCCGGATAGTCCAAGCGGCGACCAGGAGAAACGGCGCCGTCAACGCCAGCCCGACCGCCGCGCCGACCACGTCCTCGATCCGCTTCAGGACGCGGTTCCAGAAATAATCGAGCGGCCAGGGCGCCATGCCCAGCAGGGCGACGTCGCCCACCTGCCGGACTTCGACGCGGCTGGTCAGCAGGCGGAACACATCCGGCACCATCGAGAACCCCGCCAGTTGCCGCTCGGCCTCCAGAAGGATCTCCGTCAGGCGGTCGGCCGACAACATGGACGGATTGGATACGACCACCTCGTCCACGCCCAGCCGATCCATCCAGGATCCCAGCTCGGCCGCCGGTCCGAGGACCTCCCCCGGCCGGATGCCGTCCGCTGGGCCCGCTTCGCCGCACGAGAGAAAGCCGACGACGTTGGCGCGCAGCCTCGGCTCACGGCGGAGCGTTTCCCGCAGCGAGGCCGCCACGGACCCGCAGCCGACGATCAGCACGTTCCGCTTGCGCGCTTGATGGCGCGCCCAATGCCGTTCCAGCTGGAACAGGATGTTGCGTTCCACCAGCAGCACCACCGTCACCGTGACGAAGGCGATCGCCGCCACCAGACGCGAGAAGGGCGGCTCGGTCCGGATCGCAAACGCCAGGGCTGTGGCCAGGAGCGCTCCGATGGCCGACGCTCGGACCAGCCGGGGGATCTTGTCGGTGAAATGGCCGTCCTGGGGGCGCGCGTACAGTTTCAGCGACTGGAAGAGGAACAGATCGAGGATCGCGACCACGCCGGCCGCGTAGAGGTACATCGCCCGCGGGGGATGGCCGCGCGGCACGGAGATCCAGCCGGAATCGAAACGGATCCAGACGGCCAGCAGAAACCCGCCAACGACGGCCAGGGCATCCGCCACCGCCGCCATCGCGCTACAAAGGACGTCGAAGGTGTCCCGATGCCGGCCGCGCATGGACGCCATCGTACCGGCGGCGACGGACCTTCACAAGGAGCCGGCGACGGCCTTCTTAGGCGCTCGGGTGGAGCTGGACGTCCCAGCCCAAATACACAGCCCATGCCTCCGCCACCGCGCGGGCGACACGGCCGGGCGTCACCGCGACGTGATGCTCGAACCCCTCGCGGCAGATGTAGTGCAGCAGCGAGGGGAGGGCGGGAATCCGCGCCACTCCGTAGCCTCCGAACGTCTTGAGCGACGCCGCTTCGAAATGCCTCTCCCCGGCGTATCCGCGGATGCGGCCGGCGAGGTCGTCGGTCGTCAGCCGGCCGAACGTGAACGGCCCCGGCCGGATGCGCCCCTCGACGGTGCCGAACGCGTTGTCGCGCCCGACGGTCCCCGCGATGATCTCCTGGCACCTCATCCTGGGCGACTCCAGCAGCCCCGCGGGCAGGCAGGCCTCGGGGTCGTCCCCGAAGTTGTTGTTCCAGTCCAGCAACGCCGACTGGCGGCCCGACGCCAGCCGCAGCGAGAGCATGGCCACCGCGCCGGCCGCGTCCACCTCGCAGGCGCATGGCAAAAGACGTTGACTCCACATGCTCATCACGGTACAGGGTTCGACCCCGAAGTACTCCTCCAAGGCCGTCCAGCACTGGACCGCGGCAGCGGTCACGCCCTCGGACTCCATCCACGCCTCTACCACCGCCGCCAGTCGCGCCATCCTCCGTCGCGCCCTTGCGGGAACGCCCCCGGCCGGGACGTACGCCTCGATGTCGCGCAGTTTGCGCCGAACCGCCGGATCGCGGTCCCCCAGCCGCTCGCAGCGCCCGAGGATGTCCGAGAGGTCCACCGTCTCCACCGAGATGCCCGAGGCCTCGAGCAGCTTCTCGCTGCACCGGACCGTCTTGAACGCCCCCGGTCGGGCCCCGATCGCCCCGATCCGCGCGCCCCGGAGCCCGCGCATCACCCGGCAGACCGCCGCAAACGCTTGAAGCTCCGCGTCGAACTCCGGCGACGCCGGATCGAGCGTATGGGCACCGGTCAGTGAATATCGGATGCCGTACTGGCGCAGATTGTTGCAAACCGAAATCTTGCCGCAAAAGCTGTCTCGCCGCCGGTCCACGCCCATCCGGTCCGGCGAGTCGGGAAATGCGTGGACGAGCACCGGGACCTGCAGGCCGGACCAGCGCACCGCATCTGCCGCCGCGCGCTCGTCCCCGAAGTTCAGGAGGGTGATCAGGATGCCATCGATCGCGGCGGCGTGATGACGGAACAAGTCGGCACACTTCCGCGCATCCGCTGGCGTTTCCACGCCTCCGTGCTTGGTGTCCCGCGGCGACAACGCGACGGCCGCGATGCCGGCCCGCTTCAACGCGGCCAGGACCGCCTCGCGCCCCTCGCGACAAAGCGCGTCGGGGAAGAACCCCCGGTTGCCCACCAGCACGCCCAACGTCGTCTTGTTCAATGCATCCCCAGCCCCAGCGCCGTTTGTTCAACGTTCTTTCTGGTGGCTGATTCTTAATACCCATAAATATGTGCCTCATGTCAACGGCGACTGGGTTTCCACAACGTGGGAACGCAACGGGCCGATGTAGATCGTCGCGAGCCGCCTCGAAAAGGAACCGGAGGGGCCACCTTCGTACTGCCGGATGTGTGCGGGCAACCCCAAGTGGACGGCGCGGCACGCCGGCTGGGTACAACGAGACGGCGAGAGGGGTCGGCCGGAAAATGGTTGCCGGACTAGGATTCGAACCTAGACAAGCAGATCCAGAGTCTGCGGTGCTACCATTACACCATCCGGCAGCCGGCGGAAATGATCCGACTCAGCGGCCGGATCGTCAAGCGGAGGTCGTTCGGCCGGATCACCCGATCGCCTCCCCGCCCCGCTCGCCGGTGCGGATGCGGATGGACGCCGGCAGATCAAGGATCTTGCCGTCTCCGATCTTGCCCGTACGCGCGCCGCGGATGATCGCGTCCACGGTCGGCTGAACGAAATTGTCGTTGACGGCGATCTGCAACTTGACCTTCTTCAGCAGGTTCACCTCGGCGCACGCGCCCCGATGATGCTCCTCGTAGCCCATTTGGTGGCCGCAGCCGATCACATTCAGGGCCGTTCATCTTGTACACCTCGGCCGCGGCCAGCGCATTTTTTGCATCCGTCAGCTTGTCCGGCTGGATGATGGCGATGATCAGTTTCATGGCCTCTCCGTTCTGGCGTCCGTCACCTCGTCAGGAATCCCTGGAAGTCGGGGTAGGCCTCCATGCCGTGCTCGCCGACGTCGAGCCCGAGCAGTTCCTCCTCCCGGCTGACCCGCCACCCACTTGCAAACCGTGGACAAAAATAGAAAAGGAACTTTGTTAAAACAACTGCGTGGTTACAACGACCCGATGTTTTTATTGCTAGGCCCTATCCAAGGACGGCCGCAAGGAGGAGGGTCATTCGACGGTGACGCTCTTGGCGAGATTGCGGGGCTGGTCGATTTCGCAGCCGCGCACGCGGGCAACGTGGTAGGCGAGGAGCTGCAGGGCAACGGCGGCGGGGATGGGGGCCACGAGGGGCGAACAGGGCGGAAGCCAGATGACGTCTTCGACCATCGAGGCGATCGTGGAGTCGCCGTCGGTGGCCAGCGCGATCACGGGCGCATGGCGGGCGCGGCATTCCTGGATGTTGCCGATCATCTTGTCGCGGCCGGGCACGTCCAACGCGAGGGCGACGACGGGCACGGAGGGCTCGAGGAGCGCGATCGGGCCGTGTTTAAGCTCGGCCGCGTGGTAGCCCTCGGCGTGCGCGTAGCTGATCTCCTTCAGCTTAAGGGCGCCCTCGAGCGCCACGGGGTAGAGGTGGCCGCGGCCGATGAAGAAGACATCGCGGGCGGCGGCGTATTTTTCCGCCACGGCGGCAATGCGATCGTTGCGTTCGAGCACGCGCGCAACGAGGTCGGGCGTCGAGGCGATCGCCTCGCCGATGCGCTCGCCTTCCTCACGGCAGAGGCGGCGACACCGGGCGAACTTGAGGGCGATCAGCAGCAGCACTACAACCTGGCAAGTGAACGCCTTGGTCGAGGCCACACCGATCTCGGGGCCGGCGTGGAGGTAAACCCCGCGGCCGGTCTCGCGGGCGATGGTCGAACCGACGACGTTGCAGATGCCGGCCAGCGCTGCCCCCTTCTGGCGGGCCTCGCGGACGGCCGCCAGCGTGTCGGCGGTCTCCCCGGACTGGCTAATCGCAACGACCAGGTCGTGCGGCGAGAGGATCGGGTTGCGGTATCGGAATTCGGCCGCCTGTTCCACGGAGGTCGGCAGGTCGGCAAGGTCCTCGAAATAGAGCCGACCGACCATCCCGGCGTGCAGCGAGGTGCCGCAAGCGACGAGGACCACGCGCCGGACCTGGGCGATCTCGCGCGGATCCATCGCCAGGCCGCCCAACTTGGCCGACCCCGTCGCCGGATCGAGCCGCCCGCGCATCGCGTTACGGAGGGCTTCGGGCTGTTCGAAGATCTCCTTGAGCATGAAGTGCTCGTAGCCGCTCTTCTCCGCGGTGTGCACATCCCAGTCGAGCTGGGCGACCTGTCGCGAGACGGGCACGTTCTGGGCGGTCCGGACGTCTATGGAGCCGGCCGTGACGATGGCAACGTCGTCGTCATCGAGATAGATCACCCGGTTGGTGTGCGCGACGATCGCCGCCGCGTCGCTGGCGACGATGGTCTCGCTATCCCCCATGCCCAGCACGATTGGGCTGCCGCGGCGGACCACCCAGATCCGGTCGGGATGATCGGCGTGCACCACGGCCACGCCGAGCGTACCTTCGACCTGGCGCAGGGCCGCGCAGATGGCGGAGAGGACGTCGTTCTCCTCCGCGAGCACCCCGATCAGGTGCGCGAGGACCTCGGTGTCGGTCTGGGACGTGAAGACGTGGCCCCGGGCCTCGAGCTGCCGCTTGAGGTCGGCATAGTTTTCGATGATGCCATTGTGAACGATCGCCAGGCGTCCGCAGTGGTCCGTGTGCGGATGGGCGTTGACCTCGGTCGGCGGCCCGTGGGTGGCCCAGCGGGTGTGCGCAATGCCGCACTGCGACCCGGCCGCCGAGGTCCCCATCCACTCGGCGCGGACGCGCTCCTCGAGACGCTGGATCTTTCCCGGCGTCTTCAGCACGCGCAGCCCGCCGGGCGCGGCCACCACGATGCCGGCCGAGTCATAGCCTCGGTACTCCAGCCGCCGAAGGCCCGGGATCAGCACCTCCAGTGCGGGCCGGGGTCCGACATAACCGACGATCCCGCACATCGCTACCTCCTCCTCAAGCGCGGAGTTCGCGCCGCAGGACCTCCACCAGCCGCCCGGTCCATCGCTCGACGTCGACCGCCGACCGGGCCTCCACCAGCACACGCACCTTGGGCTCGGTGCCGGAATACCGGACCACGACCCGGCCGCCGTCGCCGAGGGCCGCGCGGGCGCGGTCGAGCTCGGCGACGACCTCTGGAAGGGTGTCCAGCGGAACCCGTTCGGGCACCGAAAAACTGACTAGACGCTGCGGGTATTCGGTCATGCAGTCCGCCAGCTCGGCCAGCGTCCGGCCGGTCCGCTTCATCAACCGCAGCACCTGCAGGGCTGTGATGATGCCGTCGCCGGTGGTGGCGTAGTCCATGAAGATCACGTGGCCGGACTTTTCGCCGCCGAGGTTGCAGCCGCTTGCCCGCATCGCCTCGATGACGTGACGGTCGCCCACGTCGGTGGTGACCACCCGGATACCCCGCCGGGCCATGGCCTCGTGCAAGCCCAGGTTGCTCATTGAGGTGACCACCAAGGTCGCCTCGCGCAGGAGCCCCCGCTCGTGGAAGTCGATCGCGCACATCGCGAGGATCCGGTCGCCGTCCACGACGGCGCCGGAGGCGTCGGTGAAGATCACGCGGTCGGCGTCGCCGTCCAGCGCGATGCCGACGTCGGCGCCGTGCTGGCAGACGAGCGCGCCGACGGTCCCGGGGTGCAGCGCGCCGCAACCGTTGTTGATGTTGTAGCCGTCCGGGGAGGTATAGGCCTTGACGACCTTTGCCCCGAGTTCCTCGAAGATCCACGGGCCGATGCGGAACGCCGCGCCGTTGCTACAGTCCAGCACGATGTGCAACCCCGAGAGGTTCTGGTTGCCGATGGTGCTTTTGGCGAACTCGATGTAACGGCCGCGGGCGTCCTCGATGCGGTACGCCTTGCCCATGATGTCGCTGCGGATGTGCTCACCGGTGAGGTCGCCATTCAACACGTGGCGTTCGATGGCCGCCTCGAGGTCGTCGGAGAGCTTAAACCCCTCGCCGTCGAAGATCTTGATGCCGTTGTCGTCGAACGGGTTGTGGGAGGCGGTCAGCATGATCCCGACCGTGGCGGCCATCGAACGGGTCAGCCGCGCCACGGCGGGCGTGGGCAGCACACCGACGAGGAACACGTCCATGCCCATCGAGACCAACCCGCTGGTCAGGGCTGTTTCCAGCATGTAGCCGGATAGGCGCGTGTCCTTCCCCAGCACGGCACGCCGGCTCCCGTGCCCGGAGGCGCCGAACACGTGCGCGATCGCCTTGCCGGCCTGCAGGGCCACCTCGGGCGTGATCGGATGGTAGTTGGCCCGCCCGCGGATGCCATCGGTGCCGAACAATCGTTCCATCGGAAAAGCTTTCTCCGTGCATCGTGCCGGCGCGGCTCCTGCGTCGCACGGCTCACGGCCAGTATACCCCCGCCCCCGGACGCCGTCGAACACGGCCCCCAGTCCACTCGTTTCCGTTTGATTCGCGGCGGATTTGGCCTAGGATTCGCTCGACCAGGGGAGGCCGAGGATCGAGGAGCGATGACACGCCACGATCGGACTGTGGATGGGGTTGCGGTCGCGTGGGTCATCTTGAGCGCGGTCGCGTCCGCCGCCGACGGGCCCACCGCCGCGGCCACGCCGGACCAGCGGTACGCCGCCCTTTCGCTGACGAACCTGCCTCCGCTGGAGGAGGTTCTGCAGGCCGCCTTCGAACGGGGCGCGGCCGAGATCCCCGACGTGCCCGACTGGAGCCGCCAGATGCGCCGGGCCGTCTGGGTGCCGCGCCTAGAAGTGCGCTACGGCATGGGCGAGGCGCGGTTCCGCGACTACGCGATCGTGGACCGGCGCGAATGGACGACGGGGAGCGAAACGGAACGCGAGCGGGAGACTAGCCGTTCGGGCGGCGCGACGTACGGGCCGGCGGGCGACCTGCTGGACACCTCCGCGTCGGGCGGACGCCGCGACAGCTCGCGATCACGCTCGTTCTCGTCGGTGACGGAGCTGGGACCGGACAGCTTCAACATCGGGGAGCATCCGCGCTGGCTACAGGCGTGGGAGGTGGCGCTGTTGTGGGACCTCTCGCTGCTGTTCTTCCGCCCCGAGGAGATCGACGCGGCCCGCGCGCGGAGCCTGGAGGACAGCGCCGGCCGAATGCTCGCATGGATCCGCGAGGCCGCCGGCTAGTCGCGGTCCAGCGGCGCCCGCTCCTCGGGCGGACCGTGCCGCAGCCACTCCTTTAGCAACGTGACGCGATCGGCGACCTCGGCCCGCCGCACGGCGATGGCCAGGGCACGGGGCGATCCGATTAAAACCACCAGCCGGCGGCCCCGCGTGACGGCCGTGTAGAGTAGGTTCCGCTGCAACATCACGAAATGCTGGGTGTGCAGCGGCATCGCCACGCAGGGGTACTCGCTGCCCTGGCTTTTGTGAACCGTGATCGCGTAGGCCGGGGTCAACCCGTCCAATTCGCCGAACGAGTAGGCGACGACCCGCTCGTCGAACCGGACACGGACTTCTCCCTCCTCTTCCCGAATCTCGACCACCCGGCCGATGTCGCCGTTGAACACGTCGCGGTCGTAGTCGTTTTCGACCTGCATCACCTTATCCCCCACCCGGAACAGGACGCCAAATCGCTCCGGGCCGGCCCCGTGGGGGTTGAGTGCCTGTTGTAGAACGGCGTTGAGATTGCGCGCGCCCAGCTCGCCGCGCTGCATCGGCGTCAGCACCTGGACGTCATCGAACGGATCGAACCCGAACCGCTTCGGGATGCGATCGCGGACCAGCCGGACCAGCCGGTCCAGCACATCTGCCGGTTCCTCGGCCTCGACAAAATAGAAATCCGTTTTTTCGGCGGGCGGGACCTGGGGGATCTCGGGCATCTGGCCGGCGTGGATGCGGTGGGCATTCTCGACGATATGGCTTCGAGCAGCCTGACGGAAGATGTGGGTCAGGCGCGCCACGGGGACGATCCCCGAGTCGATGAGATCGCGCAGCACCATGCCCGGACCGACCGGCGGAAGCTGGTCGGCGTCGCCGACGAAGACCATCGCCGCGTGGGATGCCACCGCGCGGACGAGGTGGTCGGCCAGCGCCACGTCGAGCATGCTGCTTTCGTCTACGACGACCCAATCTGCCGGCAACGGCCGCTCGGGGCCATGGCGGAAGCCGCCGGCGGGGTCCACCTCCAGGAGCCGGTGGATCGTGCTGGCGGGGGCGCCGGCGCTCTCGGACAAGCGCTTGGCCGCCCGGCCGGTCGGGGCGCACAGCGCGATGCGGAGCCGATGCTGACGGGCGGCGAGGATGAGGGCGCGGATCAGCGTCGTCTTGCCCACGCCCGGCCCGCCCGTGATGACGGACACCTTCGCCGTCAGCGCCATGGCGAGCGCGTCGCGCTGGGCGGGGGCCAGGTGGAGGTTCAGGTGGCGTTCGATCCATGCCATCAGCGGCGCCGCCGCGCCGGTCGGCAGCGGATGGGCGCCGGCTCGGAGGCGGCCCAGCCGCGCGGCGAGGTCTCGTTCGGCCGCGTCGAGCCACGGCAGGTAGATCAGCGGCACGCCGCCCGGCGCCTCGCGGCGCACGAGGCGGCCTTCGGCCAGCTCGTCGGCCAGCGCGGCCCGGAGACGGTCGGGTTCGAGCTCCAGCGTCGCGGCGGCCCGCTCGACCAACCCGTCGGCCGGCCAGGCGCAGTGCCCCTCCTCGGTCAGTTCGGCGAGCACGTGCGTCAGGCCGGCCCGAGCCCGAAGCATCGAATCGCGCGGCACCCCGAGCCGCTGCGCGATGCGGTCGGCGCCGGCGAAGCCGATCCCGCGGATGTCGCGCGCCAGCCGGTACGGATCGAGCCGGATCGTTTCGATCGCGCGATCACCGTACGCCTGATGGATGCGAAACGCCCGCGCGGGGCTGACGCCGTGGCTGAACAAGAAGGTCATGATGTCGCGGACCGCCCGCTGGCGGGACCAGGCCTCGCGGATCCGTTCGCGCCGCGTCGGGCCGATGCCCTCCACCTCCAGCAGGCGCGCCGACTGTCGTTCGATCACATCGAACACACTCCGCCCGAACTTCCGCACCAGGCGGCGGGCATACTCCGGTCCGATGCCGCGGATCATCCCCGAGGCCAGGTACTTCTCGATCCCCTCCAACGTGTCCGGCGGGGCCTGCCGGACCTCGGTGGCCTCGAACTGGCGGCCGAACTTCGGATGGACGATCCACGCCCCGCGCGCTTCGATCCACTCGCCGGGGTTGATCTCCGGTGCCTTCGCGACGACAGCGACCTCGCCGCGGTGCCCACGGGCGCGGACCCGCAGCGCATGGAAGCCGCTCTCGGGGTTGCGGTAGGTGACCCGCTCGACGTAACCGGCCAGGGTCTCGTGCGGCGGCGGCGCGGCGCGGGGGCCGTTCACGTCCGGCACACCAGGACCTCGGCGGGACCTGCGGCGCCGCGGGCGCTGCGGGCGGCGTCGAGCGCCGTGCGGCAGATGCGGGCCAGCCCCTCGGGCGACGGCGCGCCCTCGCGGGATCCCGCCGACGGGAAGTCCCACAACACCAACAGCGGCGAATCCTCCGCCGGCCACAGGTCGGCAAGCGCCTCGGCCACCCGCCGCAGGCGCATCTCCGCCCACAGCTCCAGCGGCTCGTCGAGCAGGGGAGCGACTCGCAGGCTCCATGCCGTCCGACCCGGTCGAACCGCTGGCACGGCCTGACGCAGCCAGCCCCGCCACGCCAGCCGGCGGACCTCCGGACGGCCCGCGTGGCGGGCCGCCTCGAGCGCCGAGCCGAGCCGCCGGTTCAGCGCGGCATCCGCGCCCCCGTCCGCCGGGCCGAGGCCCGCGGCGCGCGCCGCCTCGCGGCACAGCCAGGCGGTCTCGGCCTCTCCGGCCGACTCGCCGGGAAACTCCCGCCGCCGAAACACGGCCACCGCCCGCAGCACGTCGGGGTCCGCCGCGAAGGTCGGTCGGTTCATTCCCGCCCCATCAGCTCCTCGACCTCGCTGACGAACTGGGTCACGTCCCGAAAACGGCGGTAGACGGAGGCAAACCGCACGTAGGCGACGTCATCAAGCTTCTGCAGCCGGTCCATGATCTTTTGGCCAATGACCACGCTGGGAACCTCGCGGTCGTACTCGGCCTCGAGCTCTCCGATCACCGCGTCCACGAGGGCCTCGGCGTCGTCGACGCCGATCGGCCGCTTCTCGCAGGCCCGCAGCACCCCGTTGAGCATCTTGTCGCGCGAGAGTTCCTCGTGGCGGCCATCGCGCTTGATCACCCGCAGCGACTGCCGGGCAACCTCCTCGTAGGTCGTGAAGCGAAAACCGCAACCGAGGCAAACGCGTCGCCGGCGGATCGCGGCGCCGCCGCGCGCCGCGCGGCTGTCGATCACCTTGTCGTCCTGTGAACTACAGCGGGGGCAACGCATCGACACATCGCCTCAGTCGCCTGGTGCTTGTGCTAACCGGCGCCGGCCCAGGAGTCAAGCGCGGCGGGGCGAACAATGAAGAAGCGGCGGAACGCGTCCGCCGCTTCTTGTCGTATCGGTCGCCGCCCGTCCCGCGACGGGCGGCCCGTCGAGCTTACTTCTTCTTCGCGGCCTTCTTCGCGGGCTTCTTCGCGGCCTTCTTCTTCGCGGGCATGCGGTGTTCCCCCCTTTCATCCCGGACTGTTCGGTCCGGATCGTTCACATCGGTGCGCGCCGGACAAGGCCGGCGTTCGCGAGCGAACCGTCGTGGTCGTGGGATCGAAAAGGGGGAGATGCGGAGACGGAGCGGGCGCACACCGGACGATCTTCCTCGAACCGAGGCCGTCACGCGCGCGTTCGTCACTCATGTTGGCGCTACATATAAGGATTTTTTTCTGCACGTCAATGTCGGCGAAGAAAAATTTTTGCGCAGCTCAGAGGCCGTGCTCGATCACCTGGACGGCGATCGGTCCGAGCAGGATCAGGAAGACCGCGGGGAAGATGAAGCCGATCAGCGGAAAGAGCAGTTTCACCGGTGCCTCGTTCGCGAGTTTCTCCGCGTTGAGGAAGCGGCGCACGCGCATCTGGTCGGCCTGGATGCGGAGGATCGCACCGATGCTGACGCCGAGTTCGTCGGCCTGGACGAGGGCGTTCGTGACGGCGCGCACGTCGGGCTGTTGCACTCGGTCGGCCATGTCGCGGAGCGCTTCGCGCCGCGTCTTCCCGAGCTGCACCTCGCGAAAGACGCGGATCAGCTCCTCGTTGAGCGCGTCGATCTCGCGCCGGTCGATGATCCGCTTGATCGCGGTCATAAAATCGAGGCCGGCCTCGACCGAGAGGGTGAGCAAATCGAGGACAAACGGCAGCGCCCGCTGGATCTGCAGGTGGCGGTCGCCGAGCCGTCGCTGGAGCCACAGGGAGGGCTGGACGAACCAGTAGAGCAGCAGGAGTACGTCGAAGAGCACGGCGCGCTGCGCCAGCGCGCGGCCGACGAGGCCGGGGATGCGCGCGAGCCCCGAGTGGATCGCCAGCACGGTCAGGGGACCGAACACGGCCGGCAGCAGGATGCGGAGGGCCAGCATCTCCCGGCCGCTGAGCAGTCCTTCGAAGCCGGCGGCGACGAGGCGCCGGTCGTGGTCCTCGCGCATCCGCGCGAACGCCGGCCGGTTGATGATCCGAGCGAAGTTCGGCGCAAAGGGCAACAGCAGGCGATAGAGGAGCGGAATGCGCCGCTCGCGACGGCGGCCGTCGGCGAGGGTGACGTAGGTGACGTCGGCGAGGATCCGCCCCACCTGCCACGCCAACAACGCCACCGCGACCGCCCAGAGGAAGCCGAGGAGGGCGTCGGCGATGGGCCATCGGTCGGTCATACGCGGATGTCCACGATGCGCCGGATGATCAACGCGCCTCCGGCCACCAGCAGGCCGGCCAGCACGATCAGCGCGACGCCGATCCGCGACGCGAAGAAGGCCTGCATCATCTTCGGGTCCACCATGCTCATCAGGAACAGCAGCGCCACCGGCATCAGGCCGACGACGATCCCTTGCAGCCGACCCTGTGCGGTCAGCGAGCGGATTCGCTGCTGGATGCGCATCCGTTCCCGGATCGTCGCGGCGATCTTCTCGAAGACCTCCGTCAGGTTGCCGCCGGTGGTCCGGGCGATCTCGATCGCCTGGTTCATCAGGATCAGGTCCTCGGAGCCCACCCGTTCCTCCATGTTGCGCAGGGCGTCCTCGAAGCGAACGCCCACGCGGACCTGCTGCAGGAACAGCGAGAACTCCTGCGAGATCGGGTTCTGGTTCTGCTTCACGACCGACTCGAACGCCTGCAGGATGCTGAAGCCTGCCTTCAACGCGCTGCTCATGCCGATCAAGGTGTCCACCAGTTGTTGGTTGAAGCGCGCGATGCGGCGGCGACGAAGGAACCACAGCAGCATTCGCGGCGCGAACAGCGTCAGCACCGCCCCGGTCGTGGCGAAGACCAGGCCGCGGACGACGCCGGCCCGGGACCCCAGGTCGCCGAACAGCAGGTAGAAGAGCCCGAACACCGCCGCCGCCCCCATCCGCGCCAGGTCGGCGATCCGGCGCGGGGGGATGAAGAGGAAGAGGTCTTCGAATTGGCGGGCCGTGTCGGCGGAAAACGTCCGCGAATACTGGTCCATGCCTTCGCGAAGGGCCCCGAGGGCGGCGTAGGCCAGCAGGCCGAAACAGACCGCGTACAGCGCCGGGATGGCCGCCAGTCCGATCCAGCCGCTCATGGTCCCCTCGACGGGTCGAAGACGGCGTGGTCCAGGTGGATGCCGCGGCTCTTCATCTCCTCGACGAAGGTGGGCACGGACCCGGTCGGCGTCAGCCGGCCGAGGACGCGGCCGCGCGGGTCCACGCCGCGCTGCTCGAACACGAAGATGTCCTGCATGGTGATCTGGTCCCCCTCCAGCCCCACCACCTCGCTGATCCGGCTGATCTTGCGGGTGCCGTCGCTGTAGCGGGACTCGTGGACGATCAGGTGGATCGCCGAACCGATCTGCTCGCGAATCGCGCGCAACGGCAACTCCATGCCCGCCATCAGCACCATCGTCTCGAGGCGGGAGATCACATCGCGGGGCGAGTTGGCGTGGATCGTCGTCAGCGAGCCTTCGTGGCCGGTGTTCATGGCCTGGAGCATGTCCAGCGCCTCGCCGCCGCGCACCTCGCCGACGATGATCCGGTCCGGCCGCATGCGCAGGGCGTTGCGCACCAGGTCGCGGATCGTCACAGCGCCTTTGCCTTCGATGTTCGGTGGGCGGGCCTCGAGCCGGACCACATGGGGCTGGTTCAACCGCAGTTCCGCGGCGTCCTCGATCGTGATGATCCGGTCTCCGGGGGGGATGAAGGAACTGATCACGTTCAGCAGGGTGGTCTTGCCCGACCCCGTGCCGCCGGAGATGATCATGTTCTTCCGTAACAGCACGCCCGCCCGGAGGAAGTCCACGATGTTCGGCGTCCAGGTGCCGAGGCGGATCAGGTCGTCGGTCGTGAACGGCTGGCGGGAGAACTTCCGAATGGTCAGGCAGGGGCCGACCAGCGAGAGCGGGTGGATGATCGCGTTGACGCGCGACCCATCCGGAAGGCGGGCGTCCACGTAGGGCTGGCTTTCGTCGATGCGCCGTCCGATCGGCGAGACGATGCGCTCGATGACCGCCAACACCGATTCGTCGTCCAGGAACGTCTTGCCGGTCAGGTAGAGCTTACCCTGCCGCTCGATGTAGATCTGCTCGCAGCCGTTGACCATGATCTCGGTCACCTCGGGATCGGCGAGGAAGTCCTCGAGGGGGCCGAGGCCGATGGCCTCGTCGTAGACCTCCTTGGCGAGGCGCTCGGGGTCGATCTCGCGCGGCAGCCGCTCGCGGACGTCGCGGATGATGGCGCGGATGTGCTCCATCGCGCGGCGGCGCAGGTCCTTCTCGTCGATGCGGCCGGCGGCGAGGCGTTTGATGTCGAGTCGCTGCAGCAGCTCGTTCTGGATTTGGCGGCGGATGGACCGGCGACGCTGTTCCCCCTCACGTTGGATCGTCCGCGGCATGGCCTCGGGCTCGGCCGGGCCGGCGGGGGTGGCGGCGGGGGCCGACGTCGTGGCTGGGGAGGACGCCTCCGCCGCGACGCTATCGGCGGCCAGCACTCGCAGACGGTAGGGGCCGATCCGGAGGGGCTGGCCGGGGAAGAACCGGCGGCGGCCCGTGACGCGGACATCGTCGAGAAACGTCCCCTGGTCGGTCATCAGATCCTCGATATGCAGGTCCGCCTCCCCCACCGTCAGTACGGCGTGGCGCCAGTTGACGGCGGGGTCGGGCAGCACGATGAGGTTCTCCTGGTCGCTGCCGATGGAATAGACGCCCGCCTCGAGGGGGAAGGTCCGCTCGGGCTTGCCGGGCCGGACGATCTGCAGGACCCAGCCGCCGGCCATCGTCTCATTCCTGTTTGTGCCGGATGCTGCGCTGGCGGAAGAGGTTCAACTCCGGCAGTTTGGTCTGGAGGTGCTGGAAGTTGACCGAGGGCAGGTCCTTCTCGAAGCTGACGTCCTCCGGATTGCGCAACGTCAGCGTCAGTTGCCCCTTCATGTTCTGCGCGAAGACCAACAGCTCGGCCTCGCGGGGCGTCACCTCGAGCGTCACGGAGCTGAAGCTAGTCGGCCGGCCTTCGAACGCCGACTGGTATCCCCCTTCGGAGCGGGCCAGACGGGTGCCGGTGGCCAGGATCGAGACGTCCTGCAGGATCGTCAACGTGACCGACTCCATCTGGCCGGGGGTCGTTTTGGAGGGCATGGTGAAGGTGCCGAGGATGTCCACGCGATCGTTGGGCTGGACTAGCCCGCTGACGGCCGCCTCCCCTGCGATGGCCAGCGAGACCGCGCGCATACCGGGTTTGATCATCGGCGAGAGGCCGTACCGCAGACGCTCGGGGATATCCACCGCCGACCACAGCAGCGGGTCGTTGCGACGCACCATGTACCGGAGCTTCTTGCCCAGCACCGTATTGAGGTCGTCGGGCAGCACGGCCTGCCCGCCAACGGCGGATTTGAAGACCGACTTTTGCGCCAGGACTTCCTGCGTCAGGACCGCGCCGGCCGGCAGGTCCTCGGTGACGACGATCGTCTTGATCTTCTCGGCACCGGCGTAAAGTTTGTCCCTCTCGGCCTGGAGGTATCGATGGGTCATCGCGAAGGCGACGACGCCGATCAGAACGGCGACCAACAAGATCGCTTTTTGCTTCATGCGCTGCACTCCGCGGCGGCCCGCTCCCGGCGGCCGGCGGCATTATTTGCCAGCGAAGGCGCGCACACAAGCCCGGCGCGGCCGGCGTGAGGCCGCTCGGGGATCAGTCCACGCCCAGCCGCCGGCGAAGAGTCTGGATCGCCTCGGCGAACGTCGGATCGTGGCGGACGCGCTCGGCGACGAGGCGGCAGGCGTGGAGCACCGTCGCGTGGTTCTTGCCGAACGCCTCGCCGATGGCGGGCAGCGACTGGCCGGTCAGGGCGCGGCACAGATACATCGCGACCTGCCGGGGCACGACGACCGTCTGCATCCGCCGCGAGCCGGTCAGGTCCGACGGCCGCACGTCGTAGTACTCGGCGACGGCCCGCTGGATCGCCTCCACGGTCGGCGGCGCGGCCGCGGCGCGGTCCAGACACCCGCGCAGGATCTGCAGGGCCGTCTCGCGGTTCACGGGCGCACCCTGCAGCCCGGCGTAGGCCGCCACGCTCTTCAACGCCCCCTCCATCTTCCGGATGTTGTTGCGGATGTTCTCGGCGATGAACGCGATCACCTCGTCGGCCACCTGCAGGTTCATCATCTCCGCCTTGCGCCGGAGGATGGCGATCCGGGTCTCGACGTCCGGCGGCTCGATCTGGGCGGTGACGCCCCACTCGAATCGCGACACCAGCCGGCGATCCAGCTTCTGGATCTCCCCCGGCGGCCGGTCGCAGGTCAGTACGATCTGACGGCCCCGATTGTGGAGCTCGTTGAACATGTGGAAGAACTCCTCCTGCAGGCCGTTGCGGCCGGAGAGGAAGTGGACGTCGTCGATCAGCAGCACGTCCACGCCACGGTACTTGCGGCGGAACACGACCATCTGGTTGTACTGAAGCGACTCGATGTACTCGTTGAGGAACGCCTCTGCCGAGGTGTAGCACACGGTCGCCGTGCGGGAGGTGCGCAGGATGTGGTGGCCGATCGCCTGCATCAGGTGCGTCTTGCCCAGCCCCGACCCGCCGTAGATCAGCAGTGGGTTGTAGGCCCGCCCCGGCGTCTGCGCCACCGCCATGCAGGCGGCGTGGGCAAAGGTGTTCGAGGGGCCGAGCACAAAGGTCTCGAACGTGAACCCCTTGTCCAGCGGGATCGAGATCGAGTCCCGGGGCGACGGGGTCGCCGGCCGCGGCGACGGCCGCGCAGGCGTTTCCGGTTCCGGCCGCCCCGACGCGCGCAACGTCACCTTCAGCGGCCGTCCCGCCACCGCCTCGATCGCCGAGCAGATCAGCGGAAGATAGTTGTCCTCCAGCCAGAACGCGTAGAAATCGTTCGGCACGCGCAGCGTTAGCACGTCGCCCTCCATCGTGTCTGGCTCGACGATCGAGATCCACTTCTCGAACACCTCGCCGGACACCTGGCGCGCGAGCGCCTCCCGCGTCCGCTCCCACAGGGCCTGGATGCCCGTCTCCATCCGCATCTCCTCCGCCCGTTTCTTCACAACAAACCCCGAACAAAATCGTAAAAATCGCCACGGCCGCCCGGGTTGTTCACAGGTTGTCCACAGGTCCCTGTCCCAGCCCCGCAGCACGCGCGGGAGCGTACCGATCGCCCTGCCGGATGCGCAACTCCGCCAAGCAAAAAAGAATCGGCTGGAAAAGAACCCACAACCCGTGGAGGTGGCTACCTCCTGGACCCAACATACGGGATGGCCGTTGTGCCAACATCCGATGTCGGCCGCAGATGCGCGCAATCCCGACGCTGGGGGTCCGGGCGCGCAACCTGCGATTTTTCAACGAAAAAACAGGGCGCACTACGGGCTTCATTAACAGTCCATCCCAGTTCCCTATTCCCGGACAATGTCCGCCCCCAACCCTGCCAGCCGGGCCTCCAGCCGTTCGTAGCCACGATCGACCACCTCCGCCCCCTCAATTCGGCTCACCCCGCGAGCGCACAACGCCGCCACCACCATGCTCACGCCCGCGCGGATGTCGGGGCTGGCCACGGAGGTGGCGTGAAGGCGCGCCGGCCCCGACACCAGCACGCGATGCGGATCGCACACGACGATGTGCGCTCCCATCTCGATCAGCCGATCCACGAAATACAGCCGGCTCTCGAACATCTTCTCGAACAGCAGCGTCGTCCCCCGCGCCTGCGTCGCCATCACGATCGCGATGCTCATCAGATCGGAGGGAAACGCCGGCCAGGGGCCGTCCTCGATCTTCGGGATCGGTCCATGCAACGCCGGCCGCGCCCGAAGACGGCGGCACGGTGGCTGGACGAGGGCGCCGCCCTCCCACCGCCACTCCACGCCGAACAGATCGAACGGACGCCGGCAGACCGCGCAGCACAGCCGATCGGGCGGCGAGTCGACCGTCAGCGCTCCCCCGGTGAGGGCCGAGGCGGCCAGAAAACTCCCCATCTCAATGTGATCCGGGCCCACCTCCGCCTCCGCGCCGCGCAGCCGCTCACGGCCACGCACGGTGAGGCAGTGAGTGCCTTCCCCTTCGATCTCCGCGCCCATCGCCCGCAGCAGACGGATCAAATCCTGCACGTGGGGCTCACAGGCGGCGTTGAACATCCGGGCCTCGCCCGGCGTCAGCGCCGCGGCCATCAGGGCGTTTTCCGTAGCCGTGACGCTCGCCTCGTCGAACAGGATCTCCGCCTGCTTCGGCTGTGCGCGACGCCGAAAGGTGTGCACGGGTCCCAGCTCGGTCTCGATGCCGAGCGATCGCAACGCGAGGACGTGGGCGTCCAGGCGCCGGCGGCCGATCACATCGCCGCCAGGGGGCGGCAGCGCCGCTCGCCCGGCACGCGCCGCCATCGGCCCGGCCAGCAGGATGGAGGCGCGGATCCGCCGGCACAACGCTTCCGGAAACCTCCGACGGCGGAGCCGCCGCGCCCGAAGACGGACGACGTCCATCCGCCGCTCGATCTCCACGCCCACCGACTCCAGCAGGTCGAGCATCACCCGCACGTCCAGGATGTCGGGGACATTGCGCAGCGTGACCGGCTCGTCGGTCAACAGCGACGCGGCGAGCATCGGCAGCGCGGCGTTCTTGTTGCCACTGGGGCGATAGCGACCGGTCAACGGCCGGCCGCCGCGAATGATGAATCGGGCCATGCCCCGTTTATACCGGACCTGGGCCGACCTCCAAAACCGCATCGCGCCCTGTCGCCGCCGGCTCTGCATGTCCGCGGTGGCCGGCTAAGCGTCCAACCTTTGGAATGGAGCGGCCTGCAGGCTTCCAATGGTTGGACCTCCCCGGCCCGCGCCGCCGTCCACGGCGGGCCGGCCGGTCACAGCGCAAGTTGGCGAGCCACAAACGCGACCAGCCCGCAAAGTACCACGCCGACGGCGATGGGCATCAGCGTCGCCAGGGCGGTCCACTTCGCGCTTCGAGTTTCCCGATAAATCGTGAAGATCGTCGTCGAACAGGGATTGTGGCACAGACTGAATAGCATCAGGCACACCCCCGTCAGCGGCGTCCATCCGGCCTGGCGGAGGAACGCCGAGAGGGCCGACGGATCGTCGATTTCGAACAGCCGACCTGCGGCGGCCGCGCCGGGTACCGCCAATCCCAGCAAGGAGGTCAACACCAGAATGGTGGGCACGACGATCTCGTTGGCCGGGATCGCGACCAGGTACGCGGCGAGGATCACGCCGTTGAGGCCGATGGCCCGACCGGTGGCGTCCAGCGCGCGCACGAGGTGGGCCGCCAGCGTCTCGCCGCCGGCCCGAAGGTGGCACAACAGCCACAGCACGATGCCCGCGGGCAGTGCGAACACCACCGCGCGCCATAGCACGATCAGGGTGCGGTCCACCAGCGAGGTGTACAGCGTGCGAAGGACGTCCGGCGGTCGGTACGGCGGCAACTCGAGGCTGAACGCGGACGGCTCGCCCCGCAGGACGGTGCGGGACAACGCCCACGAGGCGGCGAACGTCAGCCCGACCCCCAGCAGCGCGATGCCGAGGACGGACAGCGAGGCGACCAGGCCGGCGATCGCGGGGGGCGCCAGCGCGCCGAGAAAGATCGTGGCCATCAGGAACTGGGTTGGCCACCGGCCGTTGCAGAGGGAGAAATTGTTGGTGAGGATCGCGATGAGCCGCTCGCGTGGGGAGTCGATGATCCGCGTCGCGACAACGCCCGCGGCGTTGCAGCCCCACCCCATCGTCATCGTCAGCGCCTGGCGGCCGTGTGCCCCGACGCGGCGAAACCAAGCGTCGAGGTTGAAGGCGACGCGCGGCAGGTAACCGAAGTCTTCGAGGATGGTGAATAGCGGAAAAAAGATGGCCATCGGCGGCAGCATGACGCTGACCACCCAGGCCGTGGTCAAGTAGGCTCCGTCCACCAGCACGCCGCGCAGCCATACCGCCCACCCGAGGCGCTCGGCCAGCGCGCCGAGCACGGTGTGACCGCGGTCTACGAGGAGCGAGAAGAGCAGGCGGGACGGCACGTTGGCGCCCTCGATCGTAATCCACAGAACCAGCCCGAGCAGCGCGACCATCGTCGGATAACCGGTGGCGGGATGGGTGAGAAAACGGTCCAGCCGGCGTTCCCACGCTTGACGCAACGACGGCCGCACGGCGCGCACGTGCCGGCCAGCCAACCGGGCCGCCTCGCCGTAGATCTGTTCGATCCAGCGGTCGTGGACATCGGCGGGCAGGGTCCATCGCAGCGCCCGGGCCTTGCGGAGGAGGGCCTCGGCCACGGCGCGGTCGGCGGCGGCGTCGGGCGGCGCAGTGGAACGGACGGCGGCCAGATCGCGCAGCCGGCCCTCGCGGACGGCGGAGACGATCGCCTCGTCGTCCTCGAGAAGCCGCAGGGCGATCCACGGCCGGCCCGGCAGCCCCCGCACCCAGGCGGCGAGGTCCCGGCTGAGTTCATCCACGGCCGCCCCCAGCGCCGGGACGGGATGCGGCATGGGGCGGGGACGCGGATCTACCCGCCCCTCCGCGACATCGCGGATGGCCACCAGTAAAGCATCGATCCCCTCGCCCCGGCGGGCGGACGTGAGCACAACCGGGATTCCAAGATCGCGCGAGAGGCCGTCGGCGTCGACCTCCAGCCCGTGCGCGCGGGCTTCGTCCACGAGGTTGACGCAGAGGACCGCGCGGTCGACCACCTGAAACACCTGGAGCAGAAGGCAGAGATTGCGCTCGAGGCGGGAGGCGTCGGCGACAACGACGGTCACCGCAGGCCGCCCGAACAGCAGGAAGTCCCGGGCTACCTCCTCGTCCGGTGACGCGGAGACCAGCGAATAGGTGCCGGGCAGGTCCACGATCCGGTAGCGCCGGCCCTCGTACGTGAACGACCCTTCCGCGCGGACGACGGTTTTGCCGGTCCAGTTCCCCGTGTGCTGGCGGAGGCCCGTCAGCGCGTTGAACACGGTGGTCTTACCGGTGTTCGGATTGCCGGCGAGGGCGACGACAAAATCGGCGCCGTCCGTCTCCGTGCCGAGCCGGCGTAGCCCCCCGGCAACGGGGCAGCGACGGCAGGCCTCTGGAATCCGGGGGCTCATCCGCCCTCCTCGGCGGGGCGGATGAGGATCCCCTGCGCCTGTTCCCGGCGCAAAGCGATGACTCCGCCGCGGATGCGGTAGGCCACGGGATCACCGGCGGGACTGACCATTTCGACTTCGACGGTCGAGCCCGGCACAAAGCCGAGGTGGAGCAGACGATCGCGCATCAGGCCGCGTACGCGGAAGGAGAGCCCGGAGACGACGGCCCGTTCGCCAAGCCGAAGGTCCGAGAGCCGGCGGATGCGTTCGTCGAACGCCGCGCCGGCCGGCAGCTCCTCCACGGTCAATTGGCGAGCTTCGGCGATGGAAAGGGCAATGTCTCGCCCCTCCATCCGGAGGCGGACGCCATCCCGGTCCATGTCCAGCACCCGGAGCTGGACGCCGACGGAAAATCCTTCGTCGACCAGCCGCCGGTACCTTTCGGCGGGCTCGTCCTCGACATGCACGACGCGGCCGGCCCACCCGCTCGAGCATTCAGAGAGGGGCCGGCCGCGGGGCGGCGGGGCGTCGCCGGTCGCCGGCGGAATCGGGTCACCGTGCGGATCGTAGGCCGGCTGACCGAGCGAGGTGGCCAAGGCCGCGGTCTGGTCGGGCGTCAGGCGATGTTCAACCTCGTGCGCGCGGCGGTGCCACTCGGTCTCGGGCAGCCCGGTGGACCGGGCCAGCCAGGTTTCGTAGAGGCGGTGGGCGCGGACGACATAGGCGGCGTGGCGGCGGCCCTCGTCGCTCAACCGCGGCGGATCTCCCTCCACCCAGCCGGTGCGGCGCAACTCCTCCAGCAAGTCGCCGGCACGCTTTTGCGTCAACTCCAGGGCGCCAGCCAGGCGAAGCGGATGCGGCGCTTCGCCGCGCTCCTCCCATTCGAGAAGGAGCTTGAGAGCATCCTCGACACACTCCCGCCGGAAACCGCGCCGCGGGCTCATAGGGGAAGTGTAGACCACCGTCCCCACACTTCAAGGAACGGGCGGCCAGATCCGCGCGACGGCGGCGAACTTAGAGAAAGGTGCCGACCTCGTCGAGAATCGCCGGCACATCCGCCGGCGTTACGTTGGAAAACCAGCGTCCGGCGGGATGGATCATCACGTTTGGGCCACGGGCGCATAGTCCCATGCACCCCGAATGCGAGACGCGGACCCGCCCCTTCCACCCCCGCTGCGCGACGCCGGCCTTCAACAGGTCTTTCAACGTCATGCCCAGACCGTTGCCGCACGCCTTCGAGCCATCGGCACGCTCGTTGACGCAGACCCAGATGTGCGCCGCGTACGGCGCAGGCTGCCCTTGCACGGCCGGGCCTCCCGCGCGTTCAGCGCATCGTCCAGCTGAGCTTGGCGCCGACGATGAGGTTGTCGTCCACGTCGCCGAACTCGGTGCCCCCGTACAGGCCGATCAGCCAACGCTCGGCCGGACGGTAGATCAGTCCGCCCAGCGCAAGGGTCCGGTCGTCGAGTGCGTCCCCGCTCCACGACTCGTACATGACCTCGGCAAGAAGGCTGAACTCGGGCCGGAACGTGTACACCAGCGCGCCGCCGAGCTGGAGGCTGTTGTCCGTCTCCGAGCGCGCGACGAAGCCAATGTCGGCCACGAAGTCCCAGTCGTCCTCGACCGTCGTGCCCAGCGACAGGCCGAACTTCAACCGCGTTTCGCCTGCGCCGAGCCCCTCCTCCTCGTCGCCGGTCGGCAGGGCGAGGCGGGCGTAGGGCATGACATAGGGATAGCCCAGGGCGCCCTGCCAGCCCATCAGGTCGGCGCCGACGACAATGTCGCCCAGCCCGTAGCTGTCGCTGCCCCCCAACTCCGTCCGCGCCAAAGGCACGGCAAGGTTGAGGCTGAAGTCGTGGGAGAGCGCCAACCGCAGGTAGGGTTCGAGTGCCCCGTAGTTGTCGTCCGACTGCGGCGAATCCGTCTCCGTGATTTCCTGATACACGGTGCGGAGCCCCATCTCAGGCTGGCGCGTCTGGGGAATTTTCCCCTCCTGCACCACAAGCGTCCGCATCGGGTCGCCCCACGCGCTCATCACACCGGCCGCGGCCGCGGCCACAATCGCCCATTGCAGCGTTCTCATGCGTCTAGTGGTCCTTTCCCGGGCGACGTCCTCTCGCCCCGCAGTCGCCAACGTACCGCATCGTACCCCGCGTCTTCAAGCCGCGCGGATAGGCCGGCAAGGGAGAGGCAGGAAGCCGGAGCCGGTGTCTATTCTCAGTCCCGGCGTCCCTCGAGGTAGTGAATCCACTGCGCGGCCGCGTAGATGAGATGGGCATGTCCGCCCGAATCCGCAAACCGGTCGAACGGCACGCCGGGGAGGACCGATTGGCAACCGATGCCCGTCGGCATGTAACCGTATTCGTCCAGGATCGCCTCCCAGGTGCGAAGCCCTCCGCCCAGTTCGCGCTCCAGCTCCGCGCGGATCGCCTCCGCCGACGGCAACGCGTCGTCGGCGCCGCCGGCCGCAAGAGAGCCGGCCGGATCGCGGCGCGCGGCTAAGGCGTGCACCGTCGGAAAAAAGTTCGTCGCCGCAATCCGGCGGCACGCCTCGTCCCACAGCGTCGGCCATTGACGAAGTGATAGGGGAGCATCCCCCCATCGTGTGGACAATTTCGGCGCTAGAATAAGCTAAGGCTTCCTGGTCATTCCACCTCCATCTTTGTCTCCCCTGCGCGCCCCCTCGGGGGGGGGGCGAAGGGCGCGCGCGCCGGCGGTTAGTTCCCCCCGAATCAGACCGCCGCCAGAGTCTTTTCCTCCAACCCTTGGTGCGGCCGTTCGCAGTTGTAGAACCGAAAGCACCGCCCCAGCCCCTCCTGCGCCGCCAGCCCATCGGGGTAATCGCGCAGGTACACGTCCTCGTACTTCACGCTCCCCCACAACCGCTCGATGAACAGGTTGTCCAGCACCCGCCCCCTCCTATCCTCCAAGACCGCCATGCAGACGCCCGCGTCCATCGAGTTCGACAGCTCCCCAGCCAGCACGTAGCGGCTGAACCAGATCGCCACCCAATACAGGTGGCCTCGTCGCGTCGGAACACTAGGTAATCTCCGCACACCCGACCTGATCGGGCCGGCCAATTCCCAGCCCCTCTAGCAGGAAGGATATACCCGATGCGTCGGATGTGGCCGACTCGTATGTGGCCCAGGCACAACGGCTTGCAACCCCATCACCCGCATCAGACGCGCCACCCGTTTCTCGTTGACCTCCCATCCCTGCTGCCGCAGCCAGGCGGTCATGCGCGGCGAGCCATAGAACGGACGCTTCAGGTACGACTCGTCGATCAGCGGCAGGTTCGCTGCCGTTTCGGTCGCCATCGGCTCGTAGTCGTAGTTCGAGCGGGGCCATCCCGACAACGGACACTGCCGGACGATCGACAACCGGGGATGGCCGGGGTCGATCCATGGACGTTTGCTCTCCGCCGGCAGGCTCAAAGCTTTTTTTGAGCCAGTCCACCTCCATCTTCAGTCGCCCAATCTCCTTGTACGGCGGCGCCGTGATCTCCTCTTTCCGGCGCCCGTTCGTCCCCTGGCCCGCGCTGAAGATCGCAGGGGCCCCCTCCAACAGTGGCCGCTTCCAGTGGGCGATAACCGTGGGGTACACCCCGAACGCCGCTCACTGAGCGTCCGCACGCCCTTCACGGCTTCCGCTGCCGCCTTCGCCGTGAACTCCTCCGAATGCCGCGGCCGCCTCCTCTTCCGTTCCATCGAACCTCTCCCGTTCTCTAGTCACTGTGCCACAATCTTGGCTTAACAACCTGTCCAAAAAACGGGCGGGGAACTTCCAGGAGCCGTTTCGAATCCCCTTTTGACACGATCGACCATCAAAACGCTCGAAAATCCTTCCAGCCGTCCCTTCGCGCCTCCTTGCCGACCGCGTTTCAGGGCCACAGCACACTCGGTTCCAGCGGGATGCCGCTCTGGAGCCCGGGGCATCGTCGATCTTGCGGCAGATCGCGCCTTGGCGCACGGTAAAGAGGGTCCGGTGTGACGCCACGGCGACCCGGTGAGCGTCACGCTGGATCATCACCCCCACTGGAGCTAGGCTGGAGGTTCGTTGCCATGAAAACCGCCATCATGCTGGGAATCGCAGGGCTTCTGACCATGTGCGGCGCCCACGCGGCGGCGGGGGAAGCTGCTGACACGCCGCGGACCGCCAGGATGGGGATCAACCTCGCCGGCCCGGCGGACTGGAACGCCGAACTGCCCTTCGTGGACGTCTTTCGGCAGTCCCGTCCGTGGATCAGCCAGCGCGAGGGCGCGGCGTGGGGTGCCGGCCCGCAGCTCGACCTCGACGAACTCGGCTGGGTGCAGTTGCTGGCGGCCGGCTGTTACGCGGAAACGATGCTCTGCACCGTCGGCAAGGGGCACTACCCCGGCGGCCGATACCTTGTTCTCTACGAAGGCGAGGGCCGACTTGAGGCGCGCAACGCCGAAGTGCGCGAACGCGGTCCGGGCCGCCTCGTCGTCGAGGCGGACCCGGCACGGGGAGGTTGGTCGCTCCAGCTCCGGGCCACCCACCCCTCCAACCACGTCCGTAACATTCGGGTCACCATGCCCGGCTTCGAAGCGACCTGGGAGCAGGATCCGTTCCACCCCGCGTTTCTCGCTCGATGGCGGGGGTTCGCATGCATCCGATTCATGGACTGGATGCACACCAACGGATCGGAGGTCCGCACATGGGCCGACCGCCCCACCCTTCGTCACGCGACGTTTTCTTGCCGTGGCGTCGCGCTCGAATGGACGATCGAGCTGTGCAATCGACTGGGCGCCGATCCATGGTTCTGCATGCCGCACATGGCGGACGACAACTACGTGCGGAGTTTCGCCGTGATGGTAAAGGAACGCCTGGATCCATCGCGGAGGGTGTACGTCGAGTACTCGAAC
>CAKZPT010000099.1 GCA_937139365.1 uncultured bacterium
CCCGTCTTCGCCCTCTGGCCTGCCCCGAGCCGCCGGCGAGCTGAGGCCCTACGGGGTGGGCCGCAATGCACCCTGCCTTCGGCACGCCGAGGCCATTCAGAACGGCATGCCGCCGGAGGGGAACGCAACCCCCCGCCGGATTTACGCGCCCGTGGTCCATCGTCGCAGCGTCGCCACAACCAACCGCGGTACGTCGGCGGGGTATGAATCTAAAGCCGTTCCCAGGTGCGGGTCATGCCCGCGCTGAGCACCCTCCGATCACGGACGGCGTTCACGTCGGGAGGCAACACCATCTTCCGCGCCAATCCCTCCGCCGAATGGGACGAAATCACCATCACGCAGCCTTCTTCCACCTCCTTCTGCGCAGGGGGGCCCTTTCGCAGAATGAGCGGAAGCATGGCGTGCACGGAGCGGGCGACTTGCCAATTGGGCGCCCACGCCAAAATGCCCGTTGGCTGCACCGCCGCCTAATTCACGAGCCTGCGAAGGTGCTGCTCCACGGCGCCGAGGTCTCCGACAAGAATTCTGACCTGATCGGTAAGGGCGGACACGTTCAAGATGCCGTCCTTCCCTTGCTGTGACCGGCGTCGGTTCGACGCGGCTGCGATTCGGCGGCCTCGAGGAACTCCAGGATCGCGCGCACATCGTGGTAGTTCGCCTTCCAATTGTGCGCCCGGGTCGGCCGCAACGGGCGGCCGTCCTCCTCGACCGAGTCCACCCACACGCCGTGCTCCGGATCGGTCATCCACCCGTCCACAAACTTGAGCAACTGCACGATTCGGTCCGCGACCGCTGGCGCCGGTTCGAGGCGCCACCACTCCGAGAGCGCCGCCAACATCTCCGCCTGCACCCACCACACCTTTCTTCGATCCGTCGCCGGCCGGTCCCCCTCGCCCCGGTGGTACAGGCCGCCGCGCTCCGCGTCCCATCCCCAGCGGAGCGCGTGTTCCAAATGCGCGCGAAAACGATCCATCGGCCACGGCCGCCCCATCGCGCGCTCGGCCTCGAGCATCAGCCACGCGAATTCGACGTTGTGCCCGTTGGACAAGCCGGCGCCGCGCGGGTCGTCCACCGCCGACCAGTCGCTATGGCGATGAAAACAGGACCGGCCCGGCTCCCGCGGGTAAAAGCGATCCGTGTTAATCCGCAGCGATTCCTCCAGGGCGGCCCGGACGGCGGGGTCCCGCGTGACCACGTAGAGGTCGGTGAACGCCTCCATTAGGTGCAGATGCGTGTTCGCGCTCTTGAGGCCGGCCACCTCGGGCACCCCGTGCGGCGAGCCCAGCGGCAGCGGCGTCCAGTCGCGCTCGAAATGCTCGATCCACCCGCCGTGGTCTTTGTCGTGCGCGCGGCGCTGAATCACGTCGAAGAGCTCGCGGGCGCGTTCCAGCGAATTGGAGCGGCCGGTGGCGCGAAAGTGCTCCACCAGAGCGTGGATCACAAACGCCTGGCCGTACATCATCTTCCGCTCGTTGGCCGGCCGTCCGCGGCGTCGGTGGCCCAGTAGTAGCCCCCATGGACAGGATCGCGGAACGCCCGGTCGAGAACCTCCACCCCCTCTGTGGCCGCCCGCGCATAGTCCCGGCAGGCGTCGGTGAAGCCGGCGCGATGGACACGGGAAAAGGTCCACACCATCCGCGCCTGCGTCACAATCCTCTTCTCGACCGGTCGGCCGGAGGGCGGGTCGTCCAGCCGACCCCCCCATGTTCAAGGTCGCGGGCGGTGTCGTACCAGCAGGGCAGGATTCGTGTCGCCAGTCGGTTCGACCACACGCTGGCGTGCGCGGCCAGATCGTCCACCCCCCCCGCCCCACGCCGCGCCGATCGCCGCCGCCACCCCGCCCACCCGCATCGCCTGCCGCATGATCCGATCCCCAGGGATGCCGGATTCTATCCTGCGCCCCGCGGCCGTCCGACACCGCCCGCGCGGCAAGCCGGCGGCCTTCCGCTGTCGTCCCTCCTCGGGCGTCGACCCGTTTGCGGCGGCCGGCCCCATCCCCTACAGTTGCGGTTTTTGAAGCGGCCTGTTCGATGAGCGAATTTCCCAAGACGTACGATCCCGCGGAAGTCGAACCCCGATGGGAGGCCGAGTGGAGGGCGCGCGGCGTGCACCGCGCCGACCCCTCGCAGGGCGGCGAGCCGTACTGCATCGTGATCCCCCCGCCCAACGTCACGGGGATCCTGCACATGGGGCACGCCCTGAACAACACGATCCAGGACGTGCTGGTCCGTTGGCAGCGGATGCGCGGCCGCAACGCGCTGTGGGTGCCGGGCACGGACCATGCGGGCATCGCCACTCAAAACGTCGTGGAGCGCGAGCTGAAAAAAGAAGGGCTGCGCCGGCAGGACCTCGGCCGCGAAGAATTTTTGCGGCGGGTCTGGAAATGGAAGGAGGAGAAGGGCGGCACGATCATCCGCCAGCTCCGACGGCTCGGCGCCTCGTGCGACTGGGGGCGCGAGCGGTTCACGATGGATCCCGGCCTCAGCCGCGCCGTCGAGGAGGTCTTCGTCCGGCTGTTCGAAAAGGGCCTGATCTACCGGGGGGACTACATCGTCAACTGGTGTCCGCGCTGCACCACGGCCCTCTCCGACGAGGAGAGCGAACACCGGGAGACGCGGGGGCGGCTGTATTACCTCCGCTATCCCGTCGCCGGCGGCGAACCGCCGCGATGGGTCGTCGTGGCGACCACCCGCCCCGAAACGCTGCTGGGCGACGTCGCGGTGGCGATGCACCCGGCCGACGAACGCTACCGCGCCCTGCTGGGCCGCCGCGCGGTCCTTCCCGCGCTGCGCCGCGAGATCCCCTTCATCGCCGACGACTGGGTGGACCCGCAGTTCGGGACCGGCCTGGTGAAGGTGACGCCGGCTCACGATCCGAACGACTTCGCGATCGGCCAGCGGCACGGGCTAGCGCCGGTGAACGTGATGGACGACCACGGCCGGATGAACGAGGCCGCAGGGCCCTACGCGGGGCTGGACCGGTTCGAGTGCCGCCAGCGCATCGTGGCGGACCTCGAGCGCGAGGGACTGATCGAACGGATCGAGGACCACGTCCACGCCGTCGGCCACTGCTACCGCTGCCACACCGCCGTCGAGCCGCGCCTATCGCGGCAGTGGTTCGTCCGGATGAAGCCGCTCGCCGCTCCGGCCGCCGAGGCCGTGCGCCGCGGCGAGATCCGCTTCGTCCCGGAGCGGTGGACGGGCGTCTACCTGCAGTGGATGGATCACATCCGCGACTGGTGCATTTCGCGTCAGATCTGGTGGGGCCACCGGATCCCCGTGTTCTACTGCGACGGCTGCGCGCACACCTGGGCGCACCGCGGCCCCCCCGCCGCCTGTCCGGCCTGCGGCTCCACCGCGTTTCGGCAAGACCCGGACGTGCTGGATACGTGGTTTTCCTCGTGGCTCTGGCCGTTCAGCGTGTTCGGATGGCCTGAGCGCACGCCCGACCTCGAGTTCTACTACCCGACCCAGACCCTGGTGACCGCCTCGGAGATCATCTTCTTCTGGGTGGCGCGCATGATCATGGCCGGCTTCGAGTTCATGGGCCGCAAGCCGTTTTCCACCGTCTACATCCACGGCACGGTCCGCGACGACGCCGGCCGCAAGATGTCCAAAAGCCTCGGCAACTCGATCGACCCCCTGGCCGTGATCGAGAAGACCAGCGCCGACGCCCTCCGCTCGAGCCTGATGCTGCTGACGGCCACCGGACAGGACGTGCAGGTGTCGGACGCGAAATTCGAGATCGGCCGCAATTTCGCGACGAAGGTCTGGAACGCCGCGCGGTTTCTCCACCTGCAGGGCCGCCGGCCCGTCGGACGAATCGAGGACCTCGCCGGATCGCCGCTCAGCCCGGACGACCGCCACATCCTCGCCCGCCTGCAGGACGCTATCACCGCCTGCGACGACGCGATGGAGAAGTTCCGCTTCAACGACTACGCGCTGGCGGCCTACGACTTTCTCTGGCACCAGTTCTGCGACCGCTACGTCGAGTACGCAAAGCTTCCCCTGCAATCTGGGCCGGAGGAGCGGCGGCGCGCGGTGTCGGCCATCCTGGACCACGTGCTGTCCGCGGCGTTGCGTCTGCTGCACCCGCTGATGCCCTTCCTGACCGAGGAGCTGTGGCATCGGATGAACTACGGCCGGCCAGAGGAATCGATCGCCCGCGCCCCCTGGCCGGTGCCGTGGGGGTCCGCCCTTCGCGAGGCGTTCGGTCTCGACGCCGGGATCGTGCAGTACGTCGAGGACCGCCACGATCTCGCCCGGGCCATCCGCAACCTGCGCGCGGACCTCGGGCTGACGCCGCAGCAGATGGCCGACGTCACCATCCGGCCCTCGACGACGGAAGACGCCGAGCGCCTCGAGGCCGATCGGCCGGCGATGGCCTTGTTCTGCCGGGCGGGGGAGGTGCGGGTCGATCCCCACTTCACACCGCCCCATCCGATGCCCAGCGCAGTCGGACGGCTCGGCACGGCGTTCCTCGAAACGGAGGGACTGATCGACGCGGCCGCCCAGTCGGCCCGCTGGCGAGCCCGTCTGGAGCAACTTTCCGTCGAGATCGCGCGCGTCGAAGCGAAGCTGTCGAACGAGGAATTTCAGGCGCGCGCGAAGCCCGAGGCGGTGGCGCATCAGCAGCGGCGGCGGGTGGAGCTGGAGGCCGAACGCGGCAAGATCGAAGCCCTGTTGCGTGCGTTCGACGGCTAAGATAACCCTATGATCAAGAACCACGTGGTTCGGCGGCGGACGGCTTCCAAGGTTTGGACCGCGGCGGCCGGCTCGTTTCCAATCCTTGGACGCGCAGCGGCGATCGCCCTGCTGGTCGGGGCGGCCGGCTGTGGCGACTTGGGCAAACGGTACTGGACGCCCACCGCGGAGCAGCTTCGACAGGCTGAGCAGATCGCGAAGTTTCACGTGTTCACCAACCTGAGCGATCAGGCCGGCCCCGGCGCCCTCGCGAGGGTCACGCCGGGCGCCGACGGACTGCCGGCGGAGTATCCGCTCGCGTTCACGATCGGCGGCACGCCCTATTCCCGGTTCCGAACGAAGTATTGGGGCGCCATCCGCCGCGGCGCGCGGGTGGTGCACGTGCAGTACTTCGACCCGACCGCGATCCCCGACTGGGACCGGCGCGAGGATGCGCGCGGCGAATTCCCCGCGTTCTTCGAGGTCATCGTGGACGTCGCCGGCGGACGGACGGTGGCCGATTCCAGGGCCGCGCCGTCCCCGTGAAACTGGTTCGGCGCCGTGACGCGCAGCCGGGGTACGTCTCGCACGACCCCTGGATTCGAAAGCGCCGCTGGCTCGGCCCTGGCGACGCGCCGTCGCTGATCCAAATGGCGGCCGCCTCGATCCCCGCGGGCAGGCGAACGAGTCCCCACGTGCACGAGGACATGTGGGAGGTGTTCCTCGTGCTCGCGGGCGGCGGACAGGCGCGCGTGGGACGCCAATCCGTGCCCCTGGCCGCCGGCGACTGCCTCGTCGTCGAGCCCGGCGAAGCGCACTGGCTGGCCGCGGACGCGCGGCGACGTCTCAAGGTCTTCTACCTCGGCCTTGCGCCGGAGGCCGCCCGCCGAGCTCAGGCCAGACCGGCCCGGCGCAGCAGGCGCTGACGCTGTACGGCGGCGTCGGCCCGTAGTCGCTCGATGTCGAGGGTCGTGAACTCGCCGTTCTCGTAGAGGATTCGGCCGGCCGCGATGGTGACGGCCACCGCCCCGGGATGGGCGGCATAGACCACCGCCGAGGCGGGGTCGTCGTCCGGCAGCACGGACGGATCCTCCAGCTCGACGAGGATCACATCCGCCCGCCGCCCCTCCTCGATCCGCCCCGCCACCTCCCCCCACCCCAGCGCGGCCGCGCCGCCCTCGGTCGCCATCCGCACGATCGCACGCGCGGCCAGCACGCCCGGCCCTCGGCGGGCGCTCTGCATCAGCCCCGCCAGACGCATTTCGGCGAACATATCGAGGCGGTTGTTGCACGGCGCGGCGTCCGCCCCCAACGCGACGCGGACGCCGGCGGCCAGCATCTCGGGAATCGGCGCGATGCCGGCGCCGAGCTTGAAGTTGGAGGACGGGCAGTGGGCGACGTGCGAGCCCGTCTGCGCCAGCAGAGCCTGCTCCGCGGGGCCGCACTGGACGCAGTGGGCCAGGATCACGTCGGGGCCGCTGATCCCGCAGACGTGCAGGTACTCCACGTTGTCCATTCCGATCCGTCGACGCACCCACTCGACCTCGTCCGGCTGCTCCGACGCGTGGGTGTGCAGGCGCAGCCCGCGGCTGCGCGCGTAGCGGGCGGCCTCGATCAAGTTCCCGCGGCTGCACGAAAGCGCGAACCTGGGGGCGACGGCGAGGTCGAGCCACGGATGCGCGCGGGCGTGTTCCATCAGCACATCGCATTCCGCAAGGGCGTCGTCGAGCGGGACGGAGAGCGTCCGATAGCCACCGGTCTCGTCCATCAGACAGTGGCCGACGAGGCCAGGCAGTTTCACCTCGGCGACGGCGGCCAGCGTCGCACCCGTGCCGCGCACGGTCTCCATCGATGCGAAGCCGGTCGTGCCTCCGCGAATCATCTCGGCGCACGCCAGACGGGCAGAGACGGCCAGCGACTCGTCGTCGTGAGCCGCCTCAAGCGGCCAGATGCGCTCGCGGAGCCAGCGCGGAAGGGGGCGATCCTCCGCCAGACCCCGAAAGAGGGTCTGGCACAGGTGGACATGGGCGTGGATGAACCCCGGCATGGCCAGCGCCCCGCCGGCGTCAAGCTCAACGGCGGCCCGGGCGGTGAACCGTCCGACCTTTTCGATGCGGCCGCCGGAGATCAGGATCGCGCCGTTGCGGATCGGCTCGGCATCCCAGGCGGGCCACACCAGCGCGTTGCGGATGTGGATGGAATCGTCTGCCGCCACGCCCCCAGCAGACCGGCGCGCGCCGGTCATGTCAAGGCAGGCTGGACGAGCCCACGCTGGAAGTCGGCGGCGGGGGCGGCAGGCCGAAACGATATTCGGCCGGCGCGGCGAGGGGATCGAGCGCACGCCGAGCGAGGGCGATGACCGCGGACTCGAACTCCGCGGCGTTGGCCAGACCATCGACCGCAAACCAGTGCAGGCGATGCTTCCGCGACCTCCAGCAGCGATCCAAAATTTCGGCGCCCGTTCGGCCCCACACCTTCAGGCCGACGCCTCGCGGATGCGGCGCGGCGCCCGTCAAGGTGGCGTAGATCCGGGCCATGGTTTTGGCCGGCGGACGGCCCGGCCGAATCGTCACCTGCCACGCCTCGCCACCGCGCGACCACGCGAACGCCTCCACCGCGCCACGGACGGCGGACGGCGCAACCACGCAGATCGAGAAATGGGCGGCCGGCCGACGCCGAACGGCTCCGGCATGGCGGATGCCGCGCTGCACGTTCAGTGGCGGCTGCAACCGGGCGATCCACTCGTGCTCCAGAAGCATAGCCTCGGGCTCGGAGCCGACGAGGCGGTACTCCAGCGCCCGCGTCGCCTCCCGAAGGCAGGCGGTCTTCGCCGCGATCGCATCCCCAGGCCGAAAATGCTCCATCATGCGGCGGCGAAGGCGGTCGGTCTTGCCGACGTAGACGGTGCGGCCGGCCGCATCGAGCAAGCGGTACACCGCCGGCGCGTCGGGCAGGGTCGCAATCGCCTCGGCATTGAATTCGTAGCGATCAAACGGCGTCGGCGCCCGCGGCTCCGCAGCGCGGCGAAGCAGGCCCGGCCAGTCCAGCCCCGCGCGGCCCGCCACGGCCAGGACGGCCCAGAACAGGTCCTCCGCGGCGCCGTTGAGGGGGTCGTCGGCCTCGCCCACGAGCGGCACGCCGTAGCGGGCGAACATGCGTTCGCCCGGCGCGCGGGCGGGCAGGTCCGGCGCCAGCGCAAGGGCAGCCCGCCGCAGGTCGAGCACGCGCAGCCGCCGCAGGACGGCCGCCGGCTGGAGGCGGACAAGAAGGGGAATCCATCCGTTCCCCCAACCCACCAGCACATGAGGCGGGGCCATCACCTTCACCAGGAACCGGCGCAGCGCTTCGATCAGCCCCTCCGGCAGCCGGTCCAGCTCTGCGTCGCCGCGCCACTCTCCCGCCATCCTCCCCCCGTCCAACAGGCGGACGAGCACATGGACGCGACACCGCTCTGGGTCCAACCTCGCCGCCACGAGAAGGACGCGAAATCCCGCGGCCAGGGTCCGGCGTTCGATGGCCGTCGCGTCGGGAAACGGCCCGCTCATGTCGCCGCGTTCGTCGGAACGGACAGCGGCTCCACGCCGCATTCCACCGCGGCGGCGGCAGCGGCGCGAACCGCCGGATCGCCCACCCGCTCGCGCCGCCAAGGCCACCATCGCACGGTGGCGGCGGGATGACGCGCGCGCAGCTCGCACAACAGGACGCGGAGGCCTGCGATGGCGAACGCCGGCGGCGCGGCGGCCGCCTCGTCCTCGCCGGCCGAAACGACGATCAGCCGCGGCGATCCGCCGTCGAGCGCTCCGCGACGGAGCCGCCAGCGGATGTGTACCAGCCCGTCGCCGGCGATTCCGAGGGGCATGGCTGCCGTCCCGAAGTGGCGCGACGCCGCACCGGGACCGCGCCCGTCGGCGGCGGCGTCGCCGAACACGACGACCGCCGGGCGGACCGCGCGGGCGGCGGCGCTCAGCGCGACATGTCGAGCGAGCCAGTCGTCGCCGGCAAGGGCCGCTTCCACGTTGGGCCGCGGCCGCCAGGGATCGGCGGAGGCCTCGCGATCGGTCAGCGGCCCGTCGGGGCCGGTGAGGGCATCGTGGACGAGCATGGCGATGGCGAGGTAACCGGCCGCGTCGGGATGCACCGCGTCCGGAAATCGTTCGGGGCGGTCGAGGAAGGGCGTATGCAGATCCACGACGGGGCAGACGGCATCGGCCGCCGCTGCGCACCAGGCCGGCAGGACGCGGTAGCGCAGCGTCCGGCCGTCAAGTTCGTAGGCGGGCCGGAAGATCGGCGGCGGCAGAAGGACGCAGACCCTGGGCCGCGACGGGAGGCTGCGGAAACGCTCCACCAGCGCCAGGGCGTCGTCGCGGAAATCGACGGCGTGGCGCCAGTTGGGCGGTTTGGTGTCGTTGGTGCCGAGCATGAGGAGGACGAGGTCCGGCGCAAACGCCAGGGCGTCCTCCATCGCCCGTTCGCGCGCGAAGGGGTGATCGGCCCGCGACAGGAGGGCGCGACCGCCGTGCCCGAAATTCGCGACAACGGCCCGGTCGCCGAGCAGCTCCTGGAGCCGGGCGGGATAACTGAGGACGTCGCGCGGTTCGACGAAACCGCCCCACGTAAGGCTGTCGCCGACGCAGGCGATGCGCACCGGCCCGCCGGCGGCGGCCAGGGGCAGGCCCAGAGCCAGCCACGCCATCCGGCGGCCGCTCCGGCGCAGGCGCTGCGTCGTCACGGCGACTCGGCGAGGATTCGCGCCACCGCCTCGATCAGCTCGGCGCCCTGCAGGTTACGGCCCCGGATTCGGCCCTGACGGTCGAGCAAAAAGCTGGCGTTTTCGCCGGGAATGCCGAGGCGGACGATCAGGTCGCGCGCGGTCCGCCCTTCGACCTGCGGCCACGTCATGCCGGGGCGGGCGGCGACGTGGGCACGGATGCCGTCGGCGTCCAGGTTCTGGCACACGCCGAGGATCTCGAAACCCTGCGCCGCGAACTTTTCCCGAGCCCGGATCCGCATGGGCAGCTCCCGCTCCCACGGGACGGATCCCGCAACCCAGAAGTCCAGCAGCACGACCCGCCCCTGGATCGAGCCGTTCGAATAGCGGAGCCCGTCGATGTCCACGAGCAAAAAGTCCGGCATGCGGCCGCCGGGGGCCGCCAGTGCTTGTTCGAGGTATTTCTGCATCGCAAGCAGAACGGGGGACTCGGTCTGGGGCGCCCGGGGGCGGACCATGGCCACGACGGGTTTGGGATCCGGCGTGGCCGTGTAGGCAAAGGGAGGCGGGTCGTAGACGGGGCTGGCCTTGTAGGCGGACATGACGCGCCGGATGCCGTCGGCGTCGCCGAGGCGCGCGAGCATTTCCGCCTCGATGAGGTAGAGCTGCCGCAGCTCGGGCCGATTGTGGCCCGCAAATTCCGCGCGCCCGGCGCGGGCGAGGGCCGCCGCCTGGGCCGGAGCCCGACGCAGGTCGCCCCAGGCCCGCGCCTGGGCGGCGATTGCCTCGACGGCAATGCCGTCGGCGCCGGCGGCGCGGGCGCGTCCGACCAAGTCGGCCAGGTCGCGCATCAGTGCGCTCCATTGCTCCTCGGAGATGACCCGGTCCCCCATCGCCAGCAACCGGGACTGCACCTCCCGCAGCCGGGTCCCGAGCTCGTCGGTCGCGCCGGCCCACGGGGCGGTCAAGATCGCGGCGGACATCGCAACGGCGAACAGTGCCTTCATGATCGGCGTCTCCTGCAGCGGATTTTACACGACGTCACTGCGTCCCGCGAACGCGGCCCGAGGGCGCGCTCGAGGGCTCGCCGCCATCGCCGGAGTTTCTCCGTCCGCGAGACCGCAGCGGCGGCCGGACTGGTCGAGGGCAGGCAAACGACCCGCAGGGATTCGATGCGCCGCCCGAGGCGCGGGGCGATCTCGCGGCGGAAGATACCGGCCGCAAACGCGCCGTTCAGCAACACGAAGCGAATGGTCGGATGGGCGCGGAGCAGGCGAGCGATATCGCGGACGCGCCGCCCACGGGGAGAGATGGCGGAGTCGGAGCTGCCGGCGCGGCGGCATTCGGCCAGCACGTCCCACAGGGCGATACCCGCACGGCGGAGGTCGGCGCAGCGGCGCCGATAGGGGGCGGACGCCGGAACGCCGACGGCCTCCGCAACTGCGGTCCAGAACAGATTGCGGGGATGCGCATAGTACTGACCCGCTGCCAGCGAGGCCGGGCTCGGCATCGAGCCGAGGATGAGCGCGCGCGGCCTACGACCGACGATCGGCGGAAAACCGCGGGCCCGGTGTTCGCGAGCGGACGAACGGCGCGGGTTCAAGACGGCGGAGGAGACGGCGGACCGATGAGCCGCCGGGACCATCGCAGCAGACACAGCGCGCCGGCCAGCGAGAGCACGACGGCCGAAATGCCGAACATCAGAACCGAGTCGCCCTTTTCGATGTCGAATACAACGATTTTCCGCGCGATCGCAACCAGGGCCACGATGAGCACTGCCTCGGCGTCGAAGTGCCGTTCCTCCAGGTAGAGACGGACGACGTGCAACATTTCGATGGCGATCAGCACGGCCAGAAACAGGCCCAGCGTGGCCAGCACCTGCCGCACGTCGAACCGGCCGTGGGGTGCGCTTGCGAACTCCCTCAGCAGGGTGATAGCTAGGTCGACGGTCGCGCCGACCACGACGGCCGCCAGCAACGCCATCAGGATGGCAGCAACAATACGGATTAGCCGGTCGATCCATCGCATGGCGGGACGTCTCCCCACGGTCCGGCGGGCGGGAACCAGTGGTGCACCCGGAGGGAGTCGAACCCCCACGCCCTCGCGGGCATAAGAACCTGAATCTTACGTGTCTGCCAATTCCACCACGGGTGCACCGCGGTTCCAAGTTACAGCATGAGATGCAACCGGCCGGTTGTCAACGTGTCCGTCCGCCTTTCGGCGCCGGCCGTCGGATCGGGCCCGCGGCTATCTCAGGCCCCGCGCGCCGGCATCAGGCGGGGGCAACCTGCGGTCCCGGCGCTCCTCGAACCGCGGCGGCGCGACGGCCTTGTCCCCCTCGTACGGGCGCCCTCCGGCCACCACTAGGTCGCCGTCCTCGGTGCGCTCCAAGGCGATCTCCGACGGCGAGGCGGTCCAGAACACGGACCGGACCGGCGCCCCGTCGGCCTCGAACACGGAGTGGGTGAAGCGGGTGGGCGCGGATTGGTGAAGGACGTGGACGCGGCGCGCGGCGTCGACCTTGAGCAGGGGCGAAAACAGGCGGATGTAGGTACCGAGGTCGAACACGCCGTGGCAGAGCGACTGCGCCTCGTCGTCCACGCGCAGGAAGAGGTGCTCCTGCCGGTTGCGGCCGAGGGTGCGAAGTTGGTAGGTGAAACGCGGTCCGCCGGGGACAGCCTGCGCCACCCGGGCGACCTGGAGGCCGGGCACGACGTCAAGGTAGAGGCGGCCAGACGTGAGCAGGCCGGCGGGGCCGTGGAGGCGGGCCTGTACGGTGTACGCGCCGGGCGAACGGATCTCGTAGAGCGAGAGCAGATCGAACTCCAACGTCGCGCTCTTGAAGGGAGGCACGACGGCGATGCGCCGGAACATCGGCTCGGCCGTCCGCGGCACGAGGCGGCCGGGGGCGGCCTCGATGTCGAAGAACAGCCGAGTGTTGCCGTTGGTTTCGCCGATCGCCAGCTCCTCCGCCGCTCCGTTCTCGACGACGAGCGTGGCCAGGATGGACTCCATGTGCAGCACGGTGGGATGCGCAAGCTTGAGGCGCATTTCCACCTGCGCGACAACGGCCGGGGCCAGGCCGGCCACGGTGAGGGCAAGGATCGGAATTCGCATTGTGGGATCTCCGCGGTCGGTCAACGGCCCTGCGCCAGACGCTCGGCGAGGCGGGCGGGCAGCCCGGCATCGAGGATGGCTCGCTGGGCGGCGGCGATGTCGTACTCGAGACGGTGCAGCTCCACCTCGCCGGTGTCAAGATCGTAGGTGACGTAGGCGGCGCGCGGGTCGCCGTCCCGCGGCTGGCCGACGCTGCCGACGTTGATGAAGTAGCGGCGACCCAGCATCACCTTGATCTTATTGTACAGCCCCAACCGCACTTCGCTGGTGCGCTCGAACGCCAGCGGCACATGGGTGTGCCCAAAAAAACACACGGACGTTCGCTGATAGGTGAAGTTCTGCTCCGCTTCAAAGCGGTCGAATACGTACCCCCATTTCTCCGGCGTGTCGAGCGTGCTGTGCACGAGCGTGAAGCCGTCGACCACACACTGGTACGGCAGAGCGCGCAGGTAATCCACCTGCTCCGGAGAAAGCTGACGCCGCGTCCAGTTGGCGACGTCTGCGGCCAGCGGGTGAAACCCCTCGAGCGCGTCGGGGCCGGCGCAATAATGGTCGTGATTACCCCGAACAGTGACGGCACCCAACTCGCAGATCCGATCCACGCACTCCCGCGGATTGCCGTTGTACCCGACGAGATCCCCGACGCAGGCGTAGTGCGTGCAGCCGCGCGCTCGCGCGTCGGCCAAAACGACCTCCAGCGCCTGGAGGTTGCTGTGGATGTCCCCCAGGATCGCATACCGGCCCGTCGGCTTCGACACCTTCTTGACCATGCTGGCCCGCCCTTTCCCGTCCTCGCCCGCGCCGCGCTCAGCCGCTCCACAAGGCGGCCATCGAGAGGTCGTCGGCCGTCCGCAGCTTCACGTGCGGCCGCGGCAGGGCGACGGGACGGACCCCCGCCCCCGCCGCCTCGACCCAAGGAATCTCGTCCTCCGCGTCCGGCGACCTTTTCGCCGCCAGCCCGAGCGCCTTCCGGAGGACCGCGACACGATACACCCGGGGGCCACGCAAAATCCAGAGCCGCGACCGGCCGTCGAGCGGCTTGAACGTTTTGCCCGTCTGAATGCATACGGGGTCGGTCACCAACTCGGCGCCGGCCGCCGCCCCCGTTTTCGCCGCCGCCCTGAGCATCTCCGACACCACGGCGCCGGCGACCAGCGGCCGCGCCGCCTCGAACACGGCCACCCATTGCGCGTCCGGGTCCACCGCCTCGAGGGCCCGCTGAAGATTCCCGATCCGACGCTCGCCGCCGGCCAGCGCGGATCGGAATTTCGCCGTCCCGAACCGCATGGCGATGGCCGAGGGCATCTCCAGCCGATCCGGCGAGACCACCACCACCATCCCGGCAATCTCCGCGCAGGCCTCCGCCGCACACATCGCATGCGCCAGGGCCGGACGGTTGCCGAGCGAAAGAAACGCCGTGTCCGCCCCGCCGGTCAGCCGCTGGTCGCGGCCGACGCCAAGAACGATAGCCCATGTCAAACTCATCGCCGCGCCTCCTTGCCCTTGTTCATCCCCGAGGTGCCTTTTTCAATATCATATCCATGAACGGGATGGAAGGCGAATTCGCAGGAACGTCCCCTGAATGGAAGCCAGAGGATCGATGTTAACATTATCCACAGCAATATCTTATGAATCCCGGGGTTGTACTCAAACGCAGCAAACAGCGCGGCGGATTTGCAGTCGGAGCGGCGGATTCGTATTGTCCGCGAAAGCGGCGGTCCGCCTGCCGCCCGGGGAGGTGATCGTGGAACGGAACCGTTTCCTGGACCTGGGCTTCCGTGGTTTGAGGATGCCGATCGGAGCCCATCTCGTGCTGTTCGAACAGCCGGATCCGGCGGCATCGCTCAGGGACTCGCAACGCCTCGCGGAGGTGATCGAGGCGACCGCGCGACGCTTCAGGACGCCCTTGGCCTTCCCGTTGATGGACATGACGGTGGAGAAGCGCGAACTGCTGGCGGCGGCCGAGGTGCGGACCGACGACCCGGACACCTTTCACTTCGGGTCGCTGCCAACGATCGAACCGGACCAGTTCCACGACAATCTTCGGGTCGTCGGCGAACGTCTCCGGGTCTACGTTGAGGCCACCGGCCACCTCGTGCGACGGCCGGACCTGGTCCCGATCGGGATGGTCATTGGACCGTTTTCCCTAACCACGAAGCTGATGGCCGACCCGATCTCGCCGGTGTACATGGCCGGCGAGGGCCGGACGGCGGCAGACGACCCCGAACTGGCCCTCTTTGAGCTGTGCCTGGAGATGGCC
>CAKZPT010000100.1 GCA_937139365.1 uncultured bacterium
GTGGCGACCAACCGGCCACGGATGCTGGGCACCAACGTCAACGAGCTGGCCTTAACGAACGCGCTGCTAAGGGAGATGCGCACTGGGCACGAATGGCGGCTGTTCGGCGGCCGCGTCGACTCCGGGCTGCGCCACAAGCCGTTTGGCCGCTGCGAAACCATCGCCGACCTGCGAGTCGTCGGACACATGATGTGGCCGAATTTCGATACCGTGGGCAACCAGGCGCCGCTGAACAACCTATTGGCGTCGAATTTCTTCTGCATGTCGTATTTCCCGCCGGGGTACGCCGACGCCGACCGCAACGCCAAGCCTCAGACCGACATTGGCGGCCCGGCCTCGGGCCTCCACGCCCGATTCGAGGAACTCCGCAACGCGTGTTCCGGCGTCGTTCCCGCGTCGGAGATCGATCATTTCGTGCGCAACCTCATTGACTACGTCGATGAGGACTACATCCCCGGCGGCCTCAACGGCGCCTCTGGGGGCATGACGCCGACCGGCCCGAATGCCGACACCATCTGCACCGAGCCGGTGCCGATGTTCAACGAGGTTCAGATCGGCTGCATGTACCAGGCCTCCGGCGCGAACTACGTCCTCCGGCACCGCATAAACACCGAGTTCTTTTTCCCGTTCCTGTTCACCAGCAATTCGCTGTCCACCGCCCCCCCGCCGGGGGCCCTGGAACTTCGGTTCAAGGCGCGGGTCGAGGGCGGCACTTTCGAGCCTAGGGATTGGCCGCTGCAGACGGTGAACATTCCGTGGAACCCGAACTGGTGGGTGAGAGGCGCCCCGGCGCCTGGCGCGCCGGCGGTTTCCCCCCAAATTTTCTACTTTGCGATCACCCCGCCGATGATGACCGCGCCGATGACCAATGCCGTGCCTCCGGAGCGTTTGGTAATCGAGGAATGGGCGCTCGTTGACCCTAACGGAAATGTGCTCGATCGGCTGACGCCTCCGATCACGCTACCGTACGGCGAGTACCTCTCCCAAAATATCGCGAACCCGCAGGCGATCTACTGCGGTTGGCAGGTCAACGATCCGCGGCTGAACTGGAACCTTCTCGCCCCTGCGCAGTGGCCTGTGTCATACAAGCAGCAGCCGATGGCCAACCCCCTTCAGGCTCCCGGGACGATCGGCAAGATGAACAGCCATGTCACCAAGGAGCACGACGAGTGGGTGATGTACGTCGCCAACGGCCCGCTGTATTCCGTCGGGGAACTCGGATACCTGCTCTACCATCGAGGCCGGCCGTGGCGGACGATCTCGCTCTTTGGCCCCAACGATGTTTTGGCCGTGCTGGATCGGTTCACGATTTTCCCGTATCCGCGAATGGGGCTAGTGAACATCAATAGTCGCGTTCCGCCGGTGCTGGCCACGGCGTTCAACCGCTGCCCGGTCGAGCTAGCGCCGGGCATCCCTGCCGGCGACCCTCTGACGCCGGCGGAGGCCTCGCAGGTCGCCATGGCGATCATTACGAAACGGCCGGAGATCGGCTTTGTCAACATGGCGGACATCCGCAACGTAGACGAGCTGAGGACCGTCGTTCCGCGCATCAACTCGTGGCTCGCCCGAGAGGGTTTGATCCGGAACACCCACGGACTGCTGGGCGTGCGCCAAAATGCGTTCGTGATCCTCGTGATGGGCCGATCGTTAAAGGATTTTCGCGACCCGGAGACCAACTTACGGCAAATGACCAGCATCGGCAATCACAGTGGGGTGGCTCACGTCTGGCGCGACCCCTACAAGGTCGGAGACCGGAACCACGTGTTCGTGCGCAACTTGCGCTGGTACGAGGAGTGGATCGGCCTGGGCGAGAACTTCAATCCGGGCGCGCCTCCGTGAAGATGGGGCGGCCTGGCGAGGAGGTGGGCCTCGCCCCGACTGCAATCGGTTCCGCGCTCCGCGGCCGTTCGTTACGCAGTTTTTACGCCCAGCAGGCACATTTGTTTGTCGCCTCACTTGCCGGGGACAGCTTGCCCAAGTGCGGTCTTCGCTGGGGGGGTGGCGGCCTAACGGCGGCGAATGCGCAGAGTTCCCGGGCCGCGCGCGGGGATGGCCATCAGCCCGTGGGTCTCGTCCCATTCGACGGGGGGCACGGGCTCAACCGGCTGGCCGTCCCATTCCACGCGGTCGTCCGAGAGGAGGCCTCCCACGAGGAGGCGGCGAGGGTCGGCTGGCCACGGCGCCACCACGAGTTCGGTCCCGGACGCGTCCTCGTTTTCAGTCCGAGTAGGCCGGCGGCGTGAACCAGCCAGCGGCCCGGCCCGATGCAGCGGAAGAACTTGGTGTCCGGCCCTCCAAACAACCGCGCGGCATTCTTGCCCACCGTCAGCGGGTTGATCGCAGGGCCGTCGCGGCGATCCTCCGTCAGGACGTGGAAATCCGGCAGCAGTCCACGTCGTTCTGCGTCTTCCATCGTCCGGGTGGATTGAAGGGCCGATGCGGTCATGCCGTCGGCCAGCGCCGCCCACGGGCCGTGCGGGTCGTGCGCGGCCAGCGCGTACAGGGCGTCGGCGTAGACCATGCCGCACCACGGCCCGGGCAGGCCGATTCAGAGGGGGCCTCGCCAATAGGTAGCGCCGAAGACCGGGATGAACGCATAGAGGCCGACGGGCCCCTCCACAGGGGTACGAGGCAGACGAACGGCGCGCCGGTCCACGCCCAATATCGCGCACCGTCGAGCCAGTCGGGCTCGCGCGTTAGTTCGTACCCGCGGACGCACACCGAAACCATGTGCGCCGCGGCGAGAATGTCCGGAGTGTGCAGGGGCACCTCCCAGGTCTGTGCGCCCCTCGGGACGCCGCCGCGGTAGGTGGCGCGCAGCGCGCGCACGCGATCGAGCGCGGCCCTGATCAGATCCTGGTCGCCGGCGAGGCAGGCCAGGCGCAGCGCGTCCCCGAACAGCACCGGCGAGGCCATCGGCACGTGGGCGACCCTTGCATGAAGCCGGTTCTCCGGCGACAACTCCCGCAACGACGCCCGGGCGGTCTCGCGCAGGCGAGGCTCCAGCGGATCCCCACGCAACACCTCGGCCAGCCAAAACATGTGCACCGGCGCGTCGGCGGCGGGGCGGCTGTCGTCCCGATCCGGCCAAAGGCAGTGGCGGAATCGCGTGCCGTTGCGGATGCGTGTGTCGAGCCATGCGGCCGCCGCCAGTCGCGCATAGGTTTCGCGCGTGTGGCCGTGGGCGGGCAGGGGGGGAGGCTCCGCGACCGGACATACGCCCCGATCACCGACGCGACGTTGGAGGAGGCCGCCCCGATCAGCAGTGCGCGAACCTTGATCCGGCACCGGCCCGAAGGTAAAGGGATGGGTCGGAACACGGGCGGCTTTCGTCGAGGCTGTCGGCCGCCGTGTCAAGAGCGAAAAGGCCCATCGCATGTGCGCCGCCCCCGAAGACGCGGTCGGGGGAGTCGAAGACCGGCTGGGTGTTCGGGGAGGAGGTCCACGTCAAACCGAGCGCTCGCCCCTCGGCCGCGACGGCCATCAGAGGCGCGGTGATCTCGTGCAGCGCGGGGGCGCGCCGCTCCGCGGCCGGCCCCTCGATGTCCGCCTCCGAACTGCTCGGTTCGTCGTTGAGGTATTCGAGCCCACAAAACAGCGCCTTGCGTTCCCCGAAGGTGCCTGCCCCCACCCGCAGAAGCCGCAGGGGCAGGCAGACGACTTGGCGGGCGGCGTCGCACGTCGTCTCGCCAACGATGTCGATGCCGGCGGGCACGGCGCGGGCCCGCCAAACGAAGGTCCAGTGCCCTCCGTCGGGGTCGTTGGCCGTGACGCTTCGCGTCAGGCCGTCCGGTTCGCGTTCGATGTTGCGCGACGTCGCCGCCTCGTGCCGTTGAAAGCCGCGGACGCGCCCCCTGTCCCTGTAGGCGATCCAGATATGGTCGTCCATTGCGGCGAAGGGCATGCCCGCGACCCGTACGCAGACGCCGCCGGTGTCGGCCAGCAGTTCGGTGGGCCCGGACTGCACGCGGTGGGTCGAGCCGGTCGGTCCCGGGCCGGCAGGGGAGGACGGAGGCATCGCAAAGGAAATCCGCGGTGTGATCCGAATCGAGGACAGCACCACTCGGCCGAACGAGTCCGGCGGATCGATCCGCAGGCGCGTGCCGGCCGGCCACGACGGCAGGGCCAGACGCGACTCGACCCATCGGCTGCCGCGCACATGCCCGCGCGCCGAACGGTCGGGATGAAAGCCGCCGCCGCGGCTCCAGAAGACTTCGAAAAGACCGCCGCCGTCGGCCTTCCACCGCAGCACCACCCAGACAGGCTCGCTCGTTTCGCCGGACAACGGCGGCGCGACCAGGTGGGGGTCCGGGCCGCCGGACTCAATCAACAGCCCCTCCGGCGTGGGCTCAAAACGGACGATGTCTTTGACGAGGACCCATCCTTGCGTGGCCGTCGGACCGGTCAGGCCGAGGTGAACGATGTCGCCGGCGGATGCGGCGGCCGCGGCAACGGCGAGGATGGTGGTCAGGGAACGGATCATTGATCGGCCTCCATCGCTTCGATGGCGCGTGCGACCTCTTCCGGGGTGATGGTCTCCAGTCGGTGATCGGCCGCTCGAAGGACGCGGACACGACGCCCCCGTGGCGCCCAGACGGCGGGATCGGTGGGGCCGAAGAGGGCGACCACGGGCGCGCCCACGGCCGCCGCGATGTGGGCGATGCCCGAGTCGTTGCCGAGAAAGCCCCGGCAGACTGAAAGCAGCCCGGCGACCTCCACGAGGTCCCGCCCCTCGATCACGGCCGCCCCCGTTGCGGCGGCGTACGAACGCACGGTCGGGGCCAGGGCCGCGTCGGCCTCGCCCAGCAACCAGGCCAGTTGGGTGCGCGGACGGATCGTATCGGCGACCGCGCGAAAGCCCTCCCAAGGCCAGTTCTTTCGCGGGCTGCCGCTGCCGGCGTGAAACACCCAAGGCGGCGTCGCGCAACCCAGCTCACGAAACGCGGCGCGCGCCCGATCTCGAAGGTCCTCCGGCAGATCGAGGGCCGGCCGGGCCCCGGCGTCATAGATCGCCACGGACTCCAGCGGCCGCAGTAAGTGGTCGACGATGTGACCGTTCGGATCGCAGGGGGACTGGTAGAGGAGCCGGCGGACGCCATGGCGGCAGAGGTTCTCGTTGACGACGCCGTCGGGGTCGTGGAGAAAACTGACGACGAAGTCGAACGATGCAAGGAACCGCCGGCTGTCGTCGTCGATGGCTGGAGTTCGACCGAAGAAACGCGCCATGCGGGCGGTGTCGAGGCCCTGGACACGGTCGGCCAGTCCGCCGGCCAGCGCCAGCCGGGCGATGTGGGGATAGCCGATCAGCTCGATGTATGACTCGGGCCACTGCCGGCGGAGCGCCTGCAGGACGGGTAGGGTGGCGATGAAGTCGCCGATGGCGCCGCCGCGGAGCACGAGAATTCGCGGCGGACGGCTCATGGGGCCGACCAAGCGGGGGAAAGCGGAGGGGTGGGGGCCATGGCGGCTCAGAGGGCCAGCGTGCCGAGCAGCGCCAGGAGCACTCCAATGCCTCCGAGGGCGGCGGCGAAGACGGCGGCCCGCCCCGGCGCGACACCCCAGCCGATCCATCGGCGGAAACGGTAAGGGCCGAGGACCCATGCCATCGCGACGACGATCACCACGTAGGCCAGCACGGCGATTACCGCCGTCCAAGGCGATGGATGAAGCCGCACACTCCTCAGAACCGGGTTCATCGCCAGCAGGAGCAGCCCGCCCAGCGCGCGCACCGCGAGGAGCTCATCCATGAAGAGAGCGACCGCGCCGACGGCGACCGGCCAGAACGGCCACAGCCACGGTTTGACCAACTCGAACCGCCCCAGCCGCGCCTGATGAACGATGGCCGTGGCCCAAAACAGGGCCACCGCCGAGAGGACGATCCCCGCCCAGCGGTGACGCGGAAAGGCAGCCACCGCGCGCTGGACCGGTTCCCGCCAGATCCATAGGGCCAACGCGCATCCCAGGAACAATGCCGCGCCGATCAGCGCGACCAGTTTCACGGAGATCATGCCGCCGGACATGCTAGCGCATCGACGCGGCAGCTTCCAACCGCCTCCCCGATTGCCGCGCGCCGACGCGTCCCGTACGCTATTCCCTGACGCAACGCATAGGGAGCGTACGGACATGGGGCTGTCTTCCGCGAGGGGGTGGGGAAGGGCTGCGATGGCGGCGATGCTGGCGGCGTTGGCCGAGCGCGGCGACGGGATCGAGCGGCGCTCGATGCCGATCCGTTCGCGGGAGGAGGCCGAGATGGGCCTGCCGGGCGGCGAGGCGGAGCAACATCCCCAAGGCATGACGCGGTCGCGCCCGCACCGCATCTATCTGGCCCACGACTGCGGCGGCGTCTGGCGAAGCGACGACAACGGCCGGAGCTGGCGCCATGCGATCTGCCAGGGGTTGTACCTGCCGTTCGCGCAGTCCGTCGAGTGCGATCCGGTCAACGCCGACGTCGTCCACGTCATCGTCAGTCGGGCCTACGACCACCTTGGGCGTGGGCTCCAGGGGCTGTACCGCTCGGAGGATGCCGGCCGGACGTGGCGGCGGGTGCTGGCGCGCCCCGAGGTGGACATGCAGCGCGGCGTCCAGCACAACCTCGGCTGGGCGCCGACGAGCGTGGACGGGGCGGAGGCGCGGCGCTGGTACGCCGGGTTTGCCGGTCCCCGGCTGGGGCCGTGAGTCGAACCGGTGGAAGACACAGTTCAATGGTGAGTTCAGCGCATTGCTGCCCGATCCGCGCGATCCGGACGGCGCCGTCGGCGTGGCCAATGCGACGTTGTATCGAACGGAGGACGGCGGGCGGACGCTGACCGACTCGTCGGCCGGCTTCACGGGCTATGCCTGGGGCTGGTTCACGTGCGCGGTGGCCTACGATGCGATCGATCGGGCCGGCGGGTTCGCGCCCGGCGACGGCCGCGTCGTGCTGGCGACGGCCGGCGGGTACTGGAATCAGGTGCTAGTCCGATCCGAGGACGAGGGACGGACCTGGACGATCGTCGACCCGGTCGCCCGCCACCACCTGTGGCTGGGCCTCCATCCCGTCCGGCGGGAACTGGCGTGGAGCGATTCGCTGCGGTCGGAGGGTGGCGGGCGCTCGTTTCGCCGAATGGAGGGGCTGCCGGACCGCGCAGCGCTGGTCGGGGCCTGCCGCGCCCGGCCAGACACCCCGTACGCGATGAACGCGGCGCGGACGGAGCTTTGGCGGAGCGACGACGCGGGCGGCACCTGGCGGCTTTGGAGCCGGCCCGGCTGGGCCTTCCGGAAGCTCGATTCGAAGCCAACGTTCGCGGCCTGTCCGGAGAATCCCGATCGCGTTTATAGCATCGACGCGCGGGGGGATCTTGCGGTCTTCGACGGGTCGACCTGGCGCAGCCTAGGGGTGCTGCCGCTTGCGGGCGGGGTGGAGGAACAGCGCAACCACGTCCGCGCCGTGGCCGTGGATCCGCGCCGGCCGGAGATCCTCTATGCCGCATGCGAGGCGGCGGGCCGGCCGTTCGTGTTCTGCAGCGCGGATGGCGGACGAACGTGGCAGGACATCAGCGCGAACCTCCCCCGAATCGGGGCGGGCGGGCTGTCGGTGCATCCGCTGACCGGCGACGTTTTTCTCGGCGGGGTGACCGGTACGCGCCTGTTGCCGCCGCCGTATCCCAGCCCCGGCTCGCTGTGGGCCCGCCTCCGACCGGAGGGGGCGATCTCCAATAACTGAATGGCCCACGGGGGGGTTGATCGAGGACGGAAAAACGCGTTCCATACTCCGCCTTCACGCCGCCGACGGCGCGGCAGGATATGGAGGCACAATGACGGACTCGACGACATGTAGATGGCGGACATGGATGGGCGTGGCGGCCGCACTGGCGACCTCGGTCGGGCTGAGCGGTTGCGAGATGCCGTGGGGATCCGACGACGACGGCGATCCCAGCGACGATTGGCCGGCCGCGCCGGTCAATGTCGCGGGCACCTGGACCTACAAGCGCGAGGTGATGGAGCTGAAACAATCCGGGACGGTCCTTTCCGGCACGACGTCCGTCGAGGGGTTCAGGCAGAATCCTGCGGACCCGATCGAGTATCCGGTGCCCACCCTCGGCGGGGTGCTGCCCGATGGGCGGATCCGCCTTGAGGAAATGATCATATACAAAAAGAACCCTACGAAGAATTTCGAGGTCGAGAAGGTGGGGCGGCTGGAGGATTCCGAGACGCTCGTGCTCGAGGTCGTGGCGGGGCAGCGGCCGCACACGCAGGTGTGGAAGCGGAAATAGGGTGAATCAGTCCCCGTCGCCCGCGGGCGGCCCGGTGCGCTCATCTCGTTTGGCCGCCTCCCAGAGCGCGTCGAGTTCCGCCGGCGAATGGTCGGCCAGCGGGCGGCCGGCCCTAGCCGCGGCGGCCTCCATGTGGCGGAAACGACGGATGAACTTGTCGGTAGTCTGCTGCAGCGCCTGTTCGGGATCGACACCCCACGCGCGGGCGAGGTTGACGATGGTGAAGAGGACGTCGCCGACTTCCTCCTGCAACCGCGGGGGATCCCCCTCCTCGACGGCGTGGCGAAGTTCGGCCAGCTCCTCGTCGAGTTTGGCGAAGATTCCCGTCCGATCCGGCCAGTCGAAACCGACGCGGGCCGCGCGCTGCTGGACCTGGTCGGCGCGGCGCAGGGCGGGGAGCGACCGCGGTAGGCCCTCGACCGCGGACCGGGGCGGGGAGTCCTCTCCCGCCTCCGCGCGCTTGATGGCCTCCCAGTTGCGCAGGACGGCCTCCGCGTCGCGAGCGGTCGCATCGCCGAACACGTGCGGATGGCGCCGCACGAGCTTGTCGGCGATCGTCCGGGCAACGTCCTCGAAGTCGAACCACCCGTGGTCAGCGCAGATCTGCGCCTGAAAGACCACCTGTAGCAAGACGTCGCCCAGCTCCTCACGGATCCGGTCCCGGTCGCCGCTCTCGACCGCCTCGATTTCCTCGTGGCACTCCTCGAGCAGATACCGCTTCAAACTGTCGAGGGTCTGCTGGCGGTCCCACGGACACCCGTTCGATCCGCGAAGGACTCGCATGATGGCCAGCAGACGGTCCGTCGGCCGTTCGGGCAGGTCCATTCGCCGGCTGCGACCGTTCGCCGCCCTAGAGCCGCCCGAAGAGCATTTCGGCGGTGACGTCCTCCGCGTGGTGGACCAGGGCATCGGCGCCGCCGAAATCCTGATGGAGCGTGAACTCGTCCGGGACGGCGACGACTCGCAGGCCGGCGGTAAGGGCCGACCGGCACCCGGCGCGGCTGTCGCACAGGGCGACGGCGTCCTGCGGCTGACGCCCCATGGCCTTCAACAGCCGCAGCCAGTTGTCGGCGCCGGGGAACTCGTGATCGGGTTGCGGAAAACACAGCAGCAGCGGTTGAGATTGATCGAGGCCGACGCGACTGACCAGCGCGGCGGCGGCCGGCTCGGGCTGCCACGAGATGAGGCCGATGGCCGCGCCGTGCCCCCGGGCCGTGGAGAGCACCCGGTCCAGGCCGAGGCGCAACACGGCGGCCGGCGAGGCAAAGTGGTCCATCAGAGCCTTCGCCACCCGATCGCCCAGGCTTTTCTGGACGGCCGGCTTGAGGCCGTAGGCCGCGGCCAGTTCAGCGGCGATCCGCGCGGGGACGGAGTGAAGCCCATGGCGCAGCATCCCGGTCTCGTCGAACGGGATGCCCTCCTCCGATAGGAGGCTTCGAAGCGTTTCGAACACCAGGCGGCGCGTCGGCACGGCGACGGTTTCCAGCTCCATGACCAGCGCGCGTTTCTGGACGGAGCGAACTTCGATCAGAATGTCATCGCTCACGGTTTCGTGTATCCTTTCCGGTGCGGCGCGAACGGCGCGGAGCATAGGCCGCCCGAAGGGGCGGGTCAAGCGAAACGGCGCCGCCAGGAGCGAATATGAACGGCCGAAGATGGATCCTGGCCGCCATGGCGGCGGTCGCGTCCGCGTCGGCGCAGATCGTCGTCACCAATCCGGCGGCCTTGATGCCGGAGTATTCGGTCTTGATGGACCGCCTTCGGCGGAACGAGCTAGAGAGGCTGCGGGCGCAGTTGAACATCGAGCGGCTGCAGTCGGAGATGGATCGGCTTGCGCGCGAACAGGCGGAGACGACCGACCGGCGTGCGCGGCTGGAGGAAGACGTGCGGCGGATGGAGGCGCAGCTGGCCGCGGCGGCCGCGTCCTCATGGGCACCGAACGAACGGCTGATGGCCCTGGTGACCTCCACGCTGCGGCCGCTCACCAGCGGCCCGTCCCGATCGGCCGAGGCGATGACGATCGTTCAACTGGTCGCGCCGCCGGGGACCGGCCGCTGGGCGCGCGTGCGGTGGGGCGGCGGCGAATTTCTCGCGGACCCGGCGGATTTCGCATCGCAGGCCGATATTCTTCGGAGCCTTGAACAGCGGTTGAAGTTCGTCGAGGAGCAAATCTGGATGGCGCCGGACCATCCGGACGCCCCCGCGCGGGAACGGATCGAGCGGTACGAGGATCAGCGCGATCGCCTTCAAGAGACGATGGAGCGGGTGCGCGCGGCTTTCCAGCGGGCGGCGGCACCGTCGGCCGAGCCGACCGCCACCTCACCCCCTCGCCGCTGACGGTCCGGGATAGCGCACCGTGCCCTCGAACACGTGCTCGGCGGGGCCGGTGAGGGTAACCCCCTCGTAGCCGCCGTCGGCCGCCGGGCGCGCGTCCACCTCGAGGAGGTCGCCGCTGGCTGGCGTCACGTCGGCAGGCAGCTCGAGCCGCCCGGCGCGGGCCATGGTCAGCGCGGCGGCGACGATGCCGGTGCCGCAGGCCAACGTTTCGGCCTCCACGCCGCGCTCGTAGGTCCGCACCCGCAGCGAGCGCGGACCGGTGACCTGGACAAAATCCACGTTCGTTCCGGCTGGCTGAAAGTCGCTGTGATGGCGGATCCCCGGCCCCAGATCCGCGACGTCCACCGCGTCCAGATCGTCGACCTCGAGCACCGCGTGCGGCACCCCCGTGTTGACGAAGTGGTACTCGCGCCAGTGTTCGGCCACATGCAGGTGCCGTCCCATGCGCCAGTCGGTGGGCGGGGTCATCGTGAGCCGTACACGGCCTCCTAGGAGGACGTCGGCCGACAGCCGTCCGGCGCGGGTTTCCATCGTCATCGATGCGGGAACGGCTCCTAACTCGAACGCCAGCCTGGCCAGGCAGCGCGCCCCGTTGCCGCACATATCCACCTCGCCGCCGTCCGGATTGAAAAATCGCATGCGGACGTCTGCGACGGCGGACGGCTGAATCAAAATCAGCCCCTCGCAGCCGATGCCCGTTCGCCGGGCGCAGATGGCCGCGATCCATTGGCGGTCCTGCGCCGGGAACGCTAGCGTGCGGTCGTCCACCAGCACGAAGTCGTTCGCCGCCCCGTGCATCTTGAAGAATCGAATGTCCATATCGGAGATTGTAACGTCACGCCGCCACCGCGGCCATCCGGCCTACGCGGCGGATGCGGGCCGCGCGCCGGAAACCCCGGCGGCCAAGAAGGCAAATCCCCGGCGGCACTTGTGATGGAGGCGTACGGGCCACACAATGCCAGGTCGATGAGCACGGCGGCGGACGGGCCGGACGTGTCCGGTCTCTGGGATGCGCACACGCACCTTCAGGACGAGGCCTTCGAGGGGAGGGTCGGCGAGGTCCTCCAGCGCGCGGCCGCGGCGGGGGTAGGCTGCGTCGTTGTCGCGGGCGCGCGGCCGTCCGACTGGGACCGGGTCGCGGCACTGGCGCGTGAGCATGCGATGGTGCGGCCGGCGTACGGCGTCCACCCGCTGTACGTGGCGGAGCTGTCGCCGGGCTGGGAGGCGGACCTGACGGCGCGGCTGGAAGCGGACCCGAGGGCGTCGGTGGGGGAGATTGGTCTGGACCGCGCGGTGGCGCCGAGGGACGACGCGCTGCAGGAACGGGTGTTTCGGACGCAACTGGCCATCGCCCGTCGCCTGGGGCGTCCTGCGACGATCCACTGCCGGCGCGCGTGGGACACGCTGACGGCGGCGCTGGAGGCGGCGGGGCCGTTTCCGGCGGGGCTGGTGTTTCACTCGTACGGGGGCGGGGCGGATATGGTGGGGCGCTTGAGCCGGCTCGGGGGATGGTTTTCGTTTTCCGGCACGCTCACCTGGCCGGCTCACCGCCGGGGCCCGATGGCCGCGCGGGCGGCGCCGGCAGACCGGCTGCTGGTGGAGACCGACTCGCCCGATCTGCCGCCGTTTGTCGACGGGCGTCCGTGGCCGGGGCCGAACGAGCCGGCCAACCTCCCGCGGGTGGTGGCCGCGCTGGCGGCGGTGCGGGGGGGCGCCCCGGCGGAGTGGGGGCGGATCACGGCCGCCAACGCGGCCTCGTGCTTCGGGGGGATGGGGGCGCGGTGAACGAGCGGTTCTCGCGCACGCGCCTTCTGCTGGGCGACGCGGCCATCGAACGCCTTGCCCGATCGCGAGCGGTGGTTGCGGGACTGGGAGCGGTGGGCTCTTACGCAGCCGAGGCGCTGGCCCGGGCGGGCGTGGGCGCGCTGCGGATCGTCGACTTCGACGTCGTCCGCCCGAGCAACGTCAACCGGCAACTGTATGCGCTCGGCTCGACCTTCGGCCGCTGGAAGGCGGAGGTGGCCGCCGAGCGGATTGGCGACATCCATCCCCGATGCCATGTGGAGGCCCTCCGCCTGTTCATCGATGGGCACAACGCCGATTCGCTGTTTGAGGACCGGCCGGGCGTCGCGGTGGACGCCATCGACAGCCTGAACCCGAAGGTGGCCCTGATCGCCGCCGCGCGACGCCATGGCGTGGCCGTCGTCTCCGCCATGGGGGCGGCGACGCGGACGGATCCGCTGGCGATCCGAGTCGCGGATCTCGCCCAGACCGAGGGCTGCCCGCTGGCGCGGCTGGTGAGGAAGCGGCTTCGGCGCGAGGGGGTGACGAGCGGCGTGCGGTGCGTGTTCTCGATCGAGCCCGCCCGGCGTGGCCCGGCCGCGCCGGCCGATCCACCGTCCGACGACGTCGCCGCCCGACCGGGACGCCCGCGTCGGGCACTCGGCAGCCTGCCCACGGTGACCGGCATGTTCGGCCTGGTCGCGGCCACGGAGGCGTTGCGGTTGTTGCTGGGTGACCTCTGGCCGCCGCCGGTGCCGGGGTCGACGTCGTCGCGCGGCGGGGCTACAGTCAGGCAGGAGCGGACCGGGGCATGAACGCATCGAAGGATATTGGCGGAGCAGCGTCACGATGAGGCGGGATGCGTCGAAGGGGTTCGGCGACATCGCCGCCGAGCCGCGTCCAAAGTTCAAGCGGAAATTTTATGAAAAGGAGCTGGCGCGGCTGCAGCGGGAGCTGGTGAAGCTGCAGGACTGGGTTAAGTACAAGGGACTGAAGGTTGTGATCCTGTTCGAAGGGCGCGATGCGGCGGGCAAGGGCGGGGCGATCAAGCGGATCACCGAGTGCCTGAACCCGCGCGGCTGCACGGTGGTGGCGCTTCCGACGCCGACCGAGCGCGAGCGGACCCAGTGGTATTTCCAGCGGTACGTGCCGCATCTGCCCGCGGCGGGGGAGATCGTGATCTTCGATCGGTCGTGGTACAACCGGGCCGGCGTCGAGCGAGTGATGGGGTTCTGCACGGAGGAGGAGGTGCGCGAGTTCTTCCGCTCCTGTCCGGAGTTCGAGCGGATGCTGGTGCGGTCGGGCATCCGGCTGATCAAGTACTGGTTTTCGGTGAGCCTGGAGGAGCAGGAGCGGCGGTTCCAGGACCGCCTGCGCGATCCGGCCAAGCGGTGGAAGCTCAGCCCGATCGATCTGGCCGCGCGGATGAAGTGGGAGGACTACTCCCGCGCGAAGGACGAGATGTTCCGGCACACGGACATCCCGGAGGCGCGCTGGTACGTCGTCGAGGCGGACGACAAGCGCCGAGCCCGGCTGAACTGCATCCGGCATCTGCTCGGCCTGATTTCCTACCGGACCGTGCCGCGACCGCGGATCACGCTGCCGCCGCGGCCGAGGCCGAGGGGGTATCGCCGGGCGCCGAAGCACGAGCAGTTGTTCGTGCCCGACGCGTACAGTTGAGTGCGGCGAAGGGGACGGAGATGAACGGCGGGGCGATGAAATCCGACGTGTTGTCGCGGTGGACGGTGGAGCAGTCGGCCGAGCTGTACGGCATCGGGAACTGGGGGCGGGGCTATTTCGACATCTCTGCCGCCGGCGAGGTTCGGGTGCGGCCCGACCGGCGGCCCGATGGGGTGGCGGTGAGCCTGATGGACATCGTGTCCGGCCTGCGCGATCGCGGGCTGTCGCTGCCGGTGCTGCTGCGGTTCGACGACATCCTGCGCTCGCGCATCGAGCTGCTCAACGAGAGCTTTGCGCGGGCGATCCGGGAGGCGGGGTACCGCGGGTCGTACCTGGGCGTGTATCCGGTGAAGGTCAACCAGCAGCAGCAGGTGGTCGAGCGCATCGCGGAGTTCGGCCGGCCCTACCACTACGGCTTCGAGGCCGGCAGCAAGGCCGAGCTGATCGCCGCGCTGGCCTACACCGAGGACCCCGAGGCGCTGATCGTCTGCAACGGGTACAAGGACGAGGAGTTCGTCGACCTGGCCCTCTACGCCCGAAAGATGGGCTTGCGCACGATGGTGGTGCTCGACATGCCCGACGAGCTGCCGCTGGTGCTCGACCGCGCCGAGCGGGCCGGCGTGCGGCCGGCGCTCGGCGT